>NZ_JASDCW010000019.1:0-65951 GCF_030407685.1 Planococcus sp. APC 3906
TTTAGGTTTCGCGGGTTTTTCGTATGGCTGAGAATTTATCGCGTCTGCCTTGCATGACAGCATTGATTTGGCCGCCGATCAAAAGCAGCATCGCGGAAATATAAAGCCACAGCATCATGAGGATAATCCCCCCGATGCTGCCGTATGTAGCTGAAAAATTCCCGAAATTATTGATATAAGTTGAAAATCCGAATGAAATAATAAGCCAGCCAACCGTCGTAAAGGCAGCACCGGCCAGTACACTCCGGACGTCCAATTTGACGCTCGGTGCAATCCAGTAAATGACCGAACAGACAAGGAAAATGATTAGGAATGGAATAGTGTATCGAATAACTCCCCATAATTCCAGAAAACCTGCTTCCAGTCCCAAATAGCTGAAAATGAGAAGCCCTACTTGGCGCC
Organism: Planococcus sp. APC 3906; assembly: GCF_030407685.1. Lineage (NCBI taxonomy): Bacteria > Bacillati > Bacillota > Bacilli > Caryophanales > Caryophanaceae > Planococcus > Planococcus sp. APC 3906. Next base: position 403 of record NZ_JASDCW010000019.1, read on the forward strand.
CAAAAATCGGCAGCACTAATGCGACAATCAAAATGAAAATCATCAGGATGGTCAACAAAATCGACATGCCGCGCGTCACCAATAACGAGCGTTTTTCTCCCACTCCGTAAGACTGGTTCAAGGATTTAATCAATGAATCCATACCGAGGCTGGCCGACCAGATGGTCGCAATCAGACCGAATGACAGCAAGCCGCTGTTTTGGTTGGTCAGTATCTCGTTGAGCGTCTCTTCAATCAAGATATAGATTTCATCCGGCACCACTTGAGTCAGGAATTGATAGACCTGATCTTTTTTCAAGTTCAAATAGGGCAACAACGTAATCAGAAAGATAAGCAGCGGAAAAATGGATAACAGGAAAAAGAACGCTAATTGCGCTCCCAATCCTAAAACATCCATATCGGCAACCCGTTTTTTCAGTTCTTTCAAGAATCCTTTGCCAGTGGTAACATCGTACTTGGCATCGAGGTTATTTAAACGTTCTTTGGTTGCTTTCGTGTCGTTTTCCATATTTTCAGGCTCGATTTGACTTAAGCCTTTTTTGAAGAATTGGTCGATGAATTAAAGCTGTTAGAAGAATTTCCAGTTCCTGTTGTGCTTGACGAGCTGTTATCATTCCCAAGAGAAGTTGTCGGCGATGGGTTATCTTCTTTTAAAGCAGAAGCTACATCATCTTTCGTTTCAACGATAGCGTCTTTTGTTTCAGTGAAAGCTTGCTTCGTTTCAAGCGCCATTTCTTTTACTTGTGGAGTAAGCCCTTTTAGTTCATTCACTTTTTCGCCTACGTAAGATGCATCTTCTGAAATGCGCGAGTATAAGTTCTGTACTTTTTCAGCTTGCTGTTTCGCTGTGGAAACCAACTCTTCACGATTTTGCGCATAATATTTCGCGTTGCTCGAAAGGTTTTTCGATTTGTTCATGACATCATTTCTCGTGTTGCGATCGAATAACGATACGATAACTCCTAGTGCTGCTCCTACTAATAATCCTTGCAATAATTTGTTTTGGCTCATTGTGTATTCCTCCTAGTGTAATTGTAGTACTTGCGTCTATTGTGGTTTTTTCCCTCTTCATCTGAAAACTAAACTTTCATGTCTGTTTATTTTTCAGAAAAAGCTTGACTCTTCGTTTAATATTTCGGAATATTAACTCTAAAGGTGGTGAGCATTCGACTGTCCACGATACGACTTAACTACATAAGGGGGAAGATTCAATGGAACAATTAGAATTATTTTTAGGAGAAGTCAGCGGTTTTGTGTGGGGTCCCCCGCTTTTGATTTTATTGGTGGGAACCGGAATTTACTTGACCATCCGCCTTGGGCTGCTGCAAGTGCGCTTGCTGCCTTACGCACTGAAACTGGTTTTCACAAAGAACCAGGACAAGGAATCCGTCGGCGACATCACGCATTTCCAGGCCCTCTCCACCGCCTTGGCTGCAACTGTCGGTACCGGTAATATCGTCGGTGTTGCAACAGCTGTTGTACTTGGCGGACCGGGAGCTGTGTTCTGGATGTGGCTATCTGCATTCTTCGGAATGGCCACGAAATACGGCGAAGCAGTATTAGCCGTCAAATACCGCGTCACCGACGCCAATGGCCAAATGGCCGGCGGACCGATGTATTACCTTGAGCACGGGCTGAAACAAAAATGGCTCGGCGTCTTATTCGCTATTTTCGGCGCGATTGCCGCATTCGGCATCGGCAACGGCACTCAGTCGAACTCTGTAGCTGCCGTTGTGCGCGATACATTCAGCGTCCCTACTTGGATCACTGGACTTATTTTAACGGTCTTTGCCGGCGCAGTCATTTTGGGCGGCATCAAAACAATCGGTAAAGTCACTTCTTATTTTGTTCCATTCATGGCACTTTTCTATATTATCGCTGGTATGGCCATCATGGTCATGAACCTTGAATTGATCGGCCCGGCATTTGCGACGATCTTCAGCGCAGCCTTCACAGGCGAAGCGGCTGTCGGCGGAGCAATCGGTGCCGCTATCCGCTACGGCGTTGCGCGCGGCGTCTTCTCCAACGAAGCGGGCCTCGGATCTGCACCAATCGCGGCTGCGGCTGCGAAAACGGATATGCCTGGCCGCCAGGCTCTCGTGTCGATGACGCAAGTATTTATCGACACGTTGATCATCTGTTCGATTACAGGCGTTACCATCGTCATGTCCGGCTTGTACATGGATGATGCCTATGAAGGTTCTGCATTGACGACAGCCGCTTTCGAACAATTCCTCGGACCGGTCGGACCGATCATCGTAGCAGTCGGATTGATTTTCTTCGCTTCTTCAACGATTATCGGATGGTCGTATTACGGCGAGAAATGCTTCCAGTATCTCTTCAAAAACCCATCGCTGTTAATTGTTTACCGCATTGCGTTCATCGCAATGGTATTCGTCGGCGCGACCGTATCACTTGATGTAATCTGGATGTTCTCGGATATCATGAATGGGTTAATGGCACTTCCTAACTTAATCGGATTGCTTGGTTTGTCCGGCGTCATCGCTTTGGAAACAAAACGCATCGTCGCAAAAATCAAAGAAGAAAAAGCAGCAGCGCAATCTGGCAATTGACATTTTTTTTGAACAGTGAAATGATGGGTTATACCTTATCGAAAGGCAGGAACCCATCATGGATCTTTCAAAACAATCCAACGAAAATGTTTCGTACATGATTGAAGAGATAAAAACGAAATTGCGCATGGTCAACGTCGATGCGATGAAGCCTGAACATTTCAACGCTTCCCAGTATGAAGACTTGAAAGAATTATACGAAATGGTCGCGAGCCGTGAAAACATCACGCCGAACGAAATGCAGGCCATCGCCAAAGAACTTGGTTCGTTGCGCAAATAAAAAAATCCCTTGTTATCCAAGAACCACTTGGAAAGCAAGGGATTTTTTATTTTGAATACTGGACGATGTACCAGCTGCCTTCTTTAATGACCGTGTGAATACCAAGAAGCTTCAATCCCGCTGTCTCCCCCCACTCGGCAAGCTCTTCGCGTGTCGGCAGGCGGTACAGGTTATCAAAGGATGAGAAAAAGCTGTTGAAGACGTTGGCAAATGGCGGATCGTCGACGCTGCCGGCGATTGGCGTAACGACCGAGAATATCCCGCCTTCTTCAAGCCAGCTTGCCAATTCCGTAAATAGTGCCTCGCGTTTTTCCAGGTCAATGTAATGGATGACGTTATTCAGCATCACCATATCGTATTGCCGCTCCGGTTGATAATGCCATAAATCTGCATTGACGATTTCGATATTGGCATCATCCTGGGTCAGCTGCTCGGCTTTTTCTGCAACTGCCGGACTGATTTCAATGCCCGTGAAATGGGTGTCGGGAAAACGTTTGGCAAGCTTCTTGATATAGCCCGCTTCTCCGCAGCCGATATCCAACACTTGTTTAAATTCATTGTCCCGAATCTTTTTCGACATTTTCGGCATCGCCAGGACTTCCAGCAGCCTGCTCGTTTCAGCGACTGTCGGTGCATGCTTTTCTTCGTCAAAATGGCTTCGGCTTTTCTCCCGCATCATTTCCGGGTATTGGAGCAGCGTCGGAATATGCAATTCCATCATTTCTTTCAATAGAACGCCCGACGAGTTATTGCCTTTTGGCTTAGGCAGCTTCCAGGCATTCGCGATTTTGTAGCGTCCTCTTCCCGCTTCTTTCAAATGGCCGATCGACAAACCCACCATAATCCATTGTTCCAGCAAATCTTCATCCAGCTGCAGGGCATCCGCCACATCGAATTTGCTCATCGGCCGCCCGAAAGCTTTGAACAAATCCAGCTCGTAGCCGACATAGGCGTGCCAGCTCGATAAGAATGGCTCGTTCCGCTTCATATACATTCTTGCTGTAATCATTTTCATCACATCTATCATTTAAGTCCCTCCACTTTCCACGGATAATCATCATTCTTGGTGTAGTATTTCAATTCTTTCATATCGGGCTTCAAATCAGTGGTTCGGACCGGCATGAACCCGCCTTGGATAATCCGGTCGCGGAAATTCTCTTTCCACATCCCAAGGCCGGAAACATTCAGCATTTGTTTAAAGTGGAGTACAGAATCTTCTTCCATGCGCTCAAACGTCTTTTGGCGGAAATAGCTTACCGTCTTGAAGGGAAATGAATAGGCGAGCGCCGCCAAGTGGCTGAGCTGGATGACGTGTTCAGCCCGCCGGTACCTGACTTTCTCGTACCATGTCAGATTGTCATCAGAAGCATCACCCTGTTCAAGCATGTCGGCCAATAGCTCTCCTAAGACATCCGCATCCTGGATCGCCATATTCATCCCTTCCCCTGCCATGGGATGAACCGCATGGGCAGCGTCTCCGATAATCACTTTATTGCCTTTTACATACGAAGGCGCGTGGTACATCACAGGTATCATCAGCTGGATTTTCTTCCAGTCTTTCAATTGCTGGACATAACCGTCCACGGCTGGCGCCAAATCTGTATAAAGTTTATGAAAATGGCTGATGGGCTTTTTTTTCAGCTCCTGGTAATCGCCTTCAGGTATCAGATAAACGCTGCGCACTTGCTGGTCGGGCAATGGAAAGAGACCGAGGAACCGATTGTACGTGGAGATGATTTTGCCATCCCTGAAGTTTTCCGCTCTCGGAAAAGTGACTGTCAGGAAATGATGGTTGTAGAGCGTCTGCTTCACTTCAATGCCCATATCTTTGCGCGTTACCGATGTGCGCCCTTCTGCGCCGATGAAATAATCGGCCTCGACTTCGAACTTGTCATCGCCTTTTTGCAAAATCGCCGCTTTTTCCGTAAACCCTTTGCAGGCGGTGCCGCTGTAATAATGGAAATTTTCGTATTCTGCTGCGGCATCTCGCAGGACTTTCTTCAACTCTTCGTGGTGAATCATATAAGCCGCATCGTATTTGCCGGGCAGCACGCTGTAATCCATATATGATTGGTCCCTTACTTTCAGGGAACTTGATAATTCCAGCATATCGAGCACTTTGATTTCATTGGCGCTTGAATGGATAGCATCGAACAGGCCAAGGCGGTCGAAAATCTGCATGCTTTTCGGCTGCAATAATTCACCTTTATATACAGGGGTCTTATTCGTCAGCCGCTCAGCCACTACGACATCTACGCCCCTTTGGACAAGCTTTAGGGCAAGTGTCAAACCTCCCACTCCGCCGCCACTGATAAATACATCTGTTTTCATGCATTTCAGCTCCTTGTTTTTCTGTACCCGTTAAGCCATCCAATGAAAACACGAAAACCCTCTGTTTATGCAAAAAGAAGCCCTCTTTTGGAGGGCTTCCCGTAAATCGATTCCTATAGCCTATTTAGTTCTACAGCCAATTGCGCGCCGACTTGAGCGTTGTATTTCACCAATTCAATGTTTGCGACCAAGCTCGATCCGCCCGTCAGTTCTTTCACTTTGCCAAGCAGGAATGGCGTCACTTCTTTGCCTGCTATGCCTTGCGCCTTGGCTTCCGCCATTGCCTGTTCGATAATCCCGGAAATGAACGACTCTTCCAGCGCATGCTCTTCAGGTATCGGATTGGCGATAACCGCTCCGCCTTCAAGCCCAAGATCCCATTGCGCTTTGAGGACATTAGCCATCGTAGCCACATCGTCTGCACGGAACGTCAAGTCAAATCCACTGTCACGTGTATAGAAAGCCGGCATTTTATCCGTTTGGTGGCCGATGACCGGAACACCTTTCGTTTCGAGGTATTCGAGCGTGAGCCCGATATCCAAAATCGATTTCGCGCCTGCACAAACAACCGCTACGCTCGTTGAAGCCAATTCTTCAAGGTCCGCTGAGATATCCATTGTCGTTTCGGCACCGCGATGAACGCCGCCGATTCCACCAGTTGCGAATACACGGATGCCTGCCAGCTCAGCACAAATCATTGTTGCTGCAACTGTAGTGGCACCCAATTTTTTCGTCGCGATCAATTGGCCGATGTCGCGGCGAGATACTTTCGCCACGTCCGGGCTATTGCCCAAAAGTTCCAATTCGTCATCGGATAAACCGATTTTGATTTTTCCGTCCATGATGGCAATTGTTGCTGGCACTGCCCCGTTGTCACGGATGATCGCTTCAACGATTCGCGCTGTTTCAACGTTTTGAGGATACGGCATGCCGTGTGAAATAATCGTGGATTCGAGTGCCACCACCGGCTGCTTGTTGTCCATTGCCTGTTGTACTTCAGTTGAATAGGTAATCATGTCTGCTAATTTTGTCATGTTCGTTCCTCCAGTTCTCGCTGTAATTGTTCAGCGGATAAATCGCTGCGCACAGTCAATGCGCTTTGCAGGGTTTTCGCCGCATTGGCAAGCCCTGCTTCAATATTGCTGTTGAATGGCTGCCCGTTCAGGTAACTGTGGATGATTCCGCTGGAAAAAGCATCGCCCGCTCCTGTCACTTCTACGATAGCGGGCACCGGGTGCGCCGCATAATGGCGGACATTGCCGCCTGTTCCAGCCATTACGCCTTCCTTGCCGCCTGTGACCACGACATGTTCAGCACCGAGACGCATGAGCTCTTCAACTGCTTGCCGCCATTGCTCTTCTGTTGAAATAGAACGATCCAAAAAGCGGCCAGCTTCTCCGCGATTTAAAATCAGCCACGTAATGCCAATCAAATCCTTGCCCAAGCGGTTCATTTTCGGTTCTGAAACCGGAATGATGGCAAAAGGGATCCTCTTGGATTTCGCCAGCTTATGGATTTCATCCAGTGTGTCAGCCGGACAATTCAAATCCGACACAATAAAACTAGCTGACAACAGATCTGCTTCGCTGCGGCGGATGTATTGGGGCGTCATGGCGTCATAAATCGCCATGTCCGCCATTGCGATGACCATTTCACCTCCGGGCTCCAGTACTGCCGTATAAGTGCCCGTCGACAAAGCAGCGTCCACTTTCGTCAATTCCGTGTTCATAAATGATTTGGATGCTTCTTCTATCAAGTTCCATTCCGGATCATTTCCGGCGATTGACATGAGCTTCACCGAATGGCCGAGGCGCCCAAGGTTCTCAGCGATGTTGCGCGCCACACCGCCAATGCTGCGGCTGACGCTCGCCGGATTGGAAGTTCCCATCTGCGCCGCATGCTCCAAACGGAATTTGCGGTCCACGTTCGCGCCGCCGATGCAAATCACCGTATCTTCTTCTGGCAGAATATACGCACGTCCCGCAATCTTCCTTTGCTTGATCAATCCGGAAATCAGATTCGCCACTGTCGGCCTCGAAACACTCAATTGCTCAGCCATTTCCTGTTGGGATAAATACGGGTTTTTCCGAATCAATTCCAGCACTTCGATTTCCTTCTTGTTCACATTTCCACCTCCCGAACAAACATTTGTTTATAATATAAACTTTTATAATTTATTTTGCAAGTTATTTATTTCCGCCTTTTATTGCCAAAACATTGCCATGGCAATCTGAAAATTGCTAAAATGGGAAGGATGAAAGGGGAGATTCAATTGACATCATTTGAACAAAAATTGACGCGTTACGCAGAACTCGCAATAAATGTAGGGGTTAATATCCAAAAGGATCAGGAATTATACATAGTTGCAGCATTGGACGCAGCACCATTTGTCCGCGTGGTTACGAAAAAAGCATACGAGGCTGGTGCTAAACAAGTTTATGTCGACTGGCTTGACGATGAAATTACACGCGTCCGCTTTGAACTGGCGCCGGAAGATTCATTTTCCGATTACCCTGCTTGGAAAGTCCAGGAGCGCGAAATTCTTGCCGAAAGAGGCGCTGCTTTCATGAGCATCGTTTCCCAAAGTCCGGACCTTTTGAAAGGCATCGATTCAAAACGCATCGCAGCCAACCAAAAAGCGACAGGAACGGCGTTGAACAAATACCGCCAATACGTCCAATCCGATAAAATCAGCTGGACCGTTCTTGCAGCACCATCAAAAGCATGGGCTGCCAAAGTCTTTTCCGATTTGCCAGAAGAACAGCAAGTCGATGCCTTATGGGATGCCATCTTCAAAGCAGTGCGGGCTGACCTCGACAATCCTGTGGAAGAATGGATCAAGCACGATGAATTGCTTCACACCAAAGTGGATTACCTGAACAGCAAAAAATACGCGAAATTGCATTATACTTCACCGAACACCGACCTTGAAGTCGCTCTTCCAAAAGGTCATTTATGGTGTGGAGCCGGCTCGATCAATGAAAAAGGCGACAAATTCATGGCAAATATGCCGACTGAAGAAGTCTTTTCCGTTCCTGAAAAAACAGGCGTAAACGGCTTTGTGTCCAGCACAAAACCATTGAGCTATGGCGGCAACATCATCGACGATTTCAAAATCACATTCAAAGACGGCCGCATCGTTGAAGTCACAGCTGCCGAAGGCGAAGAAGTTTTGAAGGAATTGGTGGCCACGGATGAAGGTTCGCACCATTTGGGCGAAGTGGCGCTTGTGCCCCACCATTCACCGATTTCCGATTCAAATATTTTGTTCTACAACACATTATTTGATGAAAATGCCTCTAACCATTTTGCCATCGGCAGCGCCTACGCATTCTGCCTGGAAGGCGGCAAAACAATGTCACCGGATGAACTAACGGCGCATGGCTTGAACCAAAGCATCACGCATGTCGACTTTATGGTCGGTTCTGAGAAAATGGACATTGACGGCATTCTAGAGGACGGCACGCGCGAGCCTGTTTTCCGCGGAGGCAACTGGGCTTTTTAAGTATCGCTAATTCGACACTTAATTTTTCCCAGTTTATCATGTATACTAAATATTGATAATGACAGTTTAGAGAGGAGTTATCACTATGTTATATGGCGTTACAGTAACCCTCGGGTTTATGGTTGTAATCTTCCTGTTCTTTTTCACTTTGATGTACTTTTTGCGCAAAGAGCTTCATACTCATGATGCAGAACACGTTGATCCACTTCCAGAAAAAAAATATTAATAAAAAACACCGCTTCTCACTGAGAAAGCGGTGTTTTTTATTAGTATGAGCTACTATATAAATTGAATTAATGATTTCGGTTATCGATATTCCACAAAACAGCTTCGCTTGCCGCGGGCTCGCTCCCAAGCCTCCTCGGTCGCTACGCTTCCTTCGGGGTCTCGAGAGTCTCGCTATTCCGCAGGCGTCTCCGCTGTTTTGCTCCATATCGAAAAATATCTTGGCGCCGGCGCGGCTTCGGACTGGGCGAAGCAATAAGACGAGTGGTTTTCTCGGCTTATTGCGGGAGCCAAGGAGATGGCCAAATGAAATTTGGACCATTTCCTTTGCGACGAGCTTGCGCAGGAGCAATCGTCTTTGCTCTGTCCAAAGCGCCGAAGCGGCATATTTGTGCTAATTCTTAATTTCAGCTTATATAGTTGAAATTTATAAATGGTCGATATTCCGTAAAACAGCCCCGATAAAACATATGCTCCTGTCCCTGTCCCTGTCCCTGTCTCTGTCTCTGCAACGCTGCGCTAGCTTCGGGACATGTAAGTGCGTTGAAGCGAAATGAAAAGGAATACTTCAATTTCAAGTTTGTCTAAAAACAGCGAATTCTTCCTAAAAAAGCGGTGTTTTTTATTGTTTCGATATAATTTATTTATTACAGTTCAACATCAATTATTTTACAGCAGGATGACAATATATGCCTTTATACCCTATAAAATGGCTTCTTTTCCAACATAAGACCTTTCTTATGTATCATTTTCTTGTTTCGTTCTTTTTACCGCATTTTTTACGTGGTAAAATGCAAAATGGTACTTGTTTATTATTAGGAGGAGTTTAGGCATGTTTTCTTCAACAGATATTGGAATTGACTTAGGAACAGCGAATATTTTAGTATACACAAAATCAAAAGGCATAATTTTAAATGAACCTTCAGTGGTTGCTTTAGATACAAAGACTGGCCGCGTTATTGCGATTGGCGAAGATGCAAAAGCCATGATCGGCAAAACGCCAGGTTCAATCCGTGTTGTGCGCCCATTAAAAGATGGCGTTATCGCAGATTTCGATGTCACTACTGAATTATTGAAAATGGTTATGCAAAAAGCGGCTAAGCAAATGGGCACTTCTTTCCGCAAACCGAATGTGATGGTTTGTACACCGTGCGGCGCTACTTCAGTAGAACGCCGAGCTATACACGATGCAGTTAAACAAAGCGGCGCGAAAACCGTTCATTTGATTGAAGAACCGGTAGCAGCAGCAATCGGCGCTGACCTTCCTGTCAGCGAGCCGATCGCCAGCGTTATCGTCGATATCGGCGGCGGCACAACAGAAGTCGGCATCATCTCTTTCGGCGGCGTCGTATCTGCCAACACAGTAAAAGTTGCCGGCGATCGCATGGACGAAGATATTATCCAATACGTCCGCAAGCATTATAACGTGTTGATTGGCGAGCGCACTGCCGAGAATGTCAAAAAAGAAATTGGCTATGCCCTAGTTCCCCATAAATCAGAAACCATGGAAATCCGCGGACGCGACGTCATGACGGGCCTTCCAAAAGTGGTTACACTGACTTCCACTGAGATTCAGGAAACATTGAAAGAATCACTTCTTTCCATTCTTGAATGCATCCGTGCAACACTAGAAAACTGCCCGGCTGAATTGTCAGGCGACATTGTCGACCAAGGTGTTGTGATTTCAGGCGGCGGCGCATTGCTGAAAGGCATGCAGCAATGGCTGTCACAAGAAATTTCTGTTCCTGTGCACATCGCACCACAACCGCTTGAGTCTGTTGCAATCGGTACTGGCCGTTCACTTGTCATGCTAAGCAAACTTGAAAAAATTTCACGCTAAACACATGCAGCCCGGAAGCTTATCGCTTCCGGGCTTTTTTATCTATTCGACAACTTAAAAAGCCCCTTAACTTATTGTTTCTAATGGCGAATAAAATTTATTGGCGTAAATGTTTTTTACTTTTCCAGCATAGTTTTAGTCGTTTTTTTCAGAAATTTGTTCTAAACTGGAGAAAAGAGCTTTAAGGAGGAATATACCATGTCGATGCTTGAACAGATTTTGGAATACAATCAAGAGTTCGTTGAGAAAAAAGAATATGAACAATACATCACGACAAAATTCCCTGATAAGAAAATCGTCATTTTGACTTGTATGGATACCCGGCTATTTGAAATGCTGCCGAAAGCCATGAACTTAAAAAATGGCGATGTGAAAATCGTCAAAAGTGCTGGAGCTGTTATCAACCACCCTTTCGGCGGAATTATGCGCAGCCTTTTCGTAGCAGTTTATGAATTGAATGCAGACGAAATCTATATTATCGGACATTACGATTGTGGCATGTCCGCTATCGACCCACAATCGATTCTAAGCAAAATGAAGGCGCGGGGCATTGAAGAAGAGACCATTGAAATGATGAAGTATTCTGGAGTGGACCTTGAAGAATGGTTCCGTGGCTTTGACGATGTAACAGAAAGCGTTCGCCACAGCGTCCAAATGGTCACGAATCATCCGTTGATGGACAACACGGTCCCGGTCCACGGCTTGGTGATCGATCCAACCACCGGCAAATTGGACTTGATTGTAGACGGCAATAAAAAATAAAATTATTTTTTCAATTCACAAAACCGCTAAGGAAACTTCCCTTAGCGGTTTTGTGCAGCCATTTTATTTTTTAAAATAGATATAATCAAGCGGGATCCCACCAAAGCCGAATTGGCGGAGAAACGACGTTACTTGTCCGCGATGGTACGATGCATGATTAATGACCGTGAACAGCATTTCTTCCCGCGAATTGCTGAAATCGATGCCGCGCATATTCTGGAAGTCCAGCGTCTCTTGCCATTGTTCTTCATTGAGCGACGCAAAATACAAGTCCATTTCAGCGTGCAGCAAGCTAAAAGCTTCGATGGCTTTTTCCACTGTCGAGACATCAAAATTCTCAAAAGCCGGTTTCGGATTCCCCATCATGCGCTGCAGCCAAAGCTTCTCGACGCCGATTACATGTTTTGTCGTCTCTTCTATCGAAGCGAATGAATTCTCCCCTGTCCGTGCATAGAGATCTTCACCGCACGATTGAACATGCTTCAGGCATTCAGCAGTCGCCCATTGGTGATAGGCAAAAAGTTTGTTTCGATCCATGTCGAATCCTCCCTTTCGTATTGTCTATTCCCAGAACCAGCGGGCAAGTGTGTTCCGCCACTTTTTATAGGCGGCCTTGCCCTTTCAAAACTCCCTTTCAAGCAAAGCGTATTGGTAATGGTCTTCCCATTCTCCATTGATATACAAAAATTCTTTAAGCAGGCCTTCGCGCTGAAAACGCGATTTTTCAAGTACCCGCACCGATCCGGCATTGCGCGGCGAGACATACGCCTCGATGCGGTGAAGTCGCAGTTCTTCAAAGCCGAATGTCAGCACAAGCCCGACCGCTTCAGTAGCGATGCCCTTGCCCGTTGCTGATTCATCTATTGAATACCCGACAAGTGCACTCAGGAACGGCAGCCGCTTAATGCCATAGATGGAGATATGGCCGATCATTTTATTGGTGGCCACTTCAAAAATGCCAAAACTGTACTCCCGGTTTTCACGTGACTGGTATATGGATTCCCGGATCTTCTCGCGCTGCACCATGGCCGTGAAATAGCTGTCCGGATGGCGCGGTTCATAAATTGCCCAGTATTCGCGGTTGCGCAGCAGCAACTGGACAATTTCATCCGCGTCTTCAACTGCCAAGGTCCGGATATAACAAATGCGTCCCTCGAATCTCAGCTTCATATCAATCCACAGATGAAGTCAGAGCGTTGAATTCCTCAGCGTCTTTCACGCACAGGGCAATCCCTTTTTCCCAGAATGCCGGCTGCGTAATATCTTCGCCAAGGTGCTTCAATGCCAGGTCTTCAGCGGTCATAATCGCCGTATCCCGGAGCAATGCCATGTATTTCTCTTCGAAATCCGCTCCTTCTTCCAGTGCTTTTGCGTAGATGCTCAACGAGAACAAATAGCCGAACGTGTACGGGAAGTTGTAGAATGGCACATACGTGATATAGAAATGCAGCTTCGATGCCCAGAAATGCGGATGGGTCGATTTCAATCCGCCGGCAAATCCTTCTTTTTGCGCTTCTTCCATCAAGCTATTCAAGCGGCTCGCTGAAACAACGCCTTTTTTGCGTTCTTCGTAAAAGCGCGTCTCAAACAAGAACCTCGAATGAATGTTCATGAAAAACGCGACACTGCGTTGGACTTTATCTTCCAGCAAAGCGATTTTTTCATCTTTTGACTGTGCATTTTTAACAGCCGCGTCCGCTACAATCATCTCAGCGAACGTTGAAGCCGTCTCTCCGACGTTCATTGCGTAAGAACGGTTCAAAGGGTGCACTGGCCGCAGCGCGTGTGTATGGAATGCGTGTCCCAGTTCATGGGCAAGCGTAGCCACGTTCGACATCGAGCCGCTGTAGGTCATGAAGATACGGGACTCTTCAGTCATGGGCAGCCCGGTACAAAATCCTCCTGGCCGTTTGTTCGGGCGGTCTTCCGCTTCGATCCACCCCTGTTCAAACGCTTTCAAAGCGAATTTTTGCAATTCAGGACCGAAATTCCCGAAATGCTCCAGAATGAAATCTGCGCCTTCCTGGTAGGTGAATTGATGGGTACTTGCTGTTACCGGCGCATCGACGTCGTACCAGTCAAGGCCATCTTTGCCAAGCAGTTCGGCTTTGCGGTTTAAATACTCGACGAATGGCTGTTTATGTGCGGCAATCGCTCCCCACATTGCATCCAGCGTTTCTTGCTTCATGCGGTTCATATGGAGCGGTTCTTGAAGGACATTGTCCCAGCCGCGTTTTTTATAAACTTCCAGGCGGAAACCGGCAATCGAGTTTAATGCTTTCGCAAAAAAGTCTTCTTTTTCCGTCCATGCCTGTTCAAGTTTGTCGTACGATTCCTGGCGCACAGCCGGATCTTGGTGCGAACTCAGATTATTGGCCTGGCCAACGGACAAGGTTTTTTCTTCCCCATCGACTGCCATCTTGATTTTAATATCGCCAACAAGCATGTCGTATAATTGGCTCCAGCCGTGGTAGCCATCCATGCTCAATGCTGTAATGAGATTCTCTTCTTTTTCGGAAAGCAGCATATTCGCTTCTTCCAGCCACTCGTTCAAGACAAAGCTGAATTCATGAAGCTCTTCAGTTTCCAGCAGCTGCGTCCAGACGCGGGCTTCCGTTTTCGTCAAGTCTTTCTGGATTTTCTGTAATGCAGACTGGAACCGCGCCGACAAGGCAGCGGACTCGCTCTGCAGGATGGCCGCTTTTTTGTCTTCCGTATTCTGTGCCATCAAGCAGCCGATAAAAGCGCCCGATTGGCGAAGCTGCTGCATGAGTGATTTCACATCATCTAATAAGGCGGAAATCCGCCCTGCCTCTGCTGCTGAAGAAGGCACTTCGAATTGCTGTGCCGTCGTTTCAAATCGCTCTAATTCCACTTCTGCTTCGTTGATATGTGAGCGCAATTCTGCTGAATCGCTGCCGCCCGGGAAAAGTACATCCAAATCCCACACTTCCGGAAATTTCACCGTCATTATTTTTCCCCCTGGTAAACTAAATTTTCTAAAAACACTTATTAGTATACCATTATTATTCGATTGGCAAAGGATCTCTTCCAGCAGAACCCACTGGAAATTTGTGCGAAAAAGTGTCCGAACATTTCACAAAGCGCTTGTTTTATTGATTTTTTTGGAAATTCCGTTTGTTGTACGAAACGCAGGCAGTTATACTTAAATGAGAGGAGGGATCTCTTATGGTTCGAATATTGCTGATGACATTGGCATTCTTAGCTGTCGTCACACTTAATGCCTTGGCGAATATTCTGCCGCTGAACGGACAAACCACCGGCGATATTTCCAATCGGCTGCCCGTCCTGTTTACGCCTGCTGGCTATGTATTTTCTATTTGGTCCGTCATTTATATCTTGCTGGCTGCCTGGATCATCGGGTTTTGGGTACGTTGGAAAAAAGGCGAGCTGCCTTCATATAAAGTCACATTATTTTTCACCTTAAGCGCCGCCTTCAATATCATTTGGCTGCTGCTCTGGCATTACGAGTTTTTCGCGTGGACGCTTGCCGCAATGGCCGGCTACCTGATTTCACTCATTGCGCTTTATCTGCAGTACAGCAACGAAGACCGGTCATGGACCGGGCGCCTGCCGATATCCGTCAATATGGGCTGGATCAGTGTCGCTACCATCGCCAATGTCAGCTACGTGCTCACTTTCTATAATTGGGGCGGCTGGGGCCTCAGCGACCAGTTATGGGTGGTCATCATGCTGACAGTGGGAACCGCTCTTGCGCTCCATATCCGCTTTCACCATTACGACATTCCATATGCTGTGGTTTTCATCTGGGCCTTCATCGGCATCGCTGTAAAGCATGGTACGGATGAACTCCTGGTGACGACGGCTTCGCTGTTTCTGAGCGGCGTTATTTTCACAGGTATTCTATTGATCAAAAAACGGTCTTGAACCGACTAGCTATGAACCCGTTTGGACTCCGTTCCATACGGGTTTTTTGCACAATAAAACGCACTGGAATCTATTCCGGTGCGTTTTGGCGTTCAGTCTAATTTAGTGAGTAAAATCGGCTCACCTTTTGTGACAAGCACTGTGTGTTCGATCTGCGCCACCAACGACTGGTCAGGCGTGATGAAAGTCCAGCCATCGCCTGATTCAATGATGTGCTCAGCCTTCTGAGAAATGAACGGTTCCACTGCCAGGACCATGCCTTCTTTGAGAATGGTCTTTTCCCAAGCGTCGTAATAATTCAAGATGTGTTGAGGCGCTTCGTGAAGCGATTTTCCGATGCCATGCCCCGTCAAGTTCTTGATGACGAACAAGCCCTGCTGCTTCGCCTCGCGCTCGACCGCTTTGCCGATCTGGTTCAGCTTCGCTCCCGCTTTGACTTTTGTCATCGCAAAATCGAATGCCGATGCAGCCGCTTCGCAAAGCTTCTCTTTTTCATCATGGCCTTCGCCGACGACAAAAGAGATGCCGGTGTCGGAAAAATATCCTTCATAAGAACCTGATACGTCGATGTTGACCATATCGCCATCTTTGATCACGCGGCTGCCTGGAATGCCATGGGCCACTTCTTCATTGACACTGATGCATGTGAAACCCGGGAAATCATATTCCGATTTCGGACCGGACACGCCGCCCAGTTCATCGAACAGGCGTCCGCCCAATTCGTCGATTTCTTTTGTCGTCACGCCTGGTTTTGTTGCTGCCTTCATCGCCTCACGGATTTCGGCTACCATACGGCCGGCTTTTTTCAGCATTTCTATATCTTGTTCTGTAGTAGCAATCATTGAATAACCCTTCTTTCAAATTGTCTATGAAAAATTATACCATAAGAAAAGAGGACTATCACAACAATAGTCCCCTCTTTTCTTATTGATTTGCGTGTACCAGTTTCGGAGCGGCTGCGAATAGTGCCGAACAGACAAATGCAGCCAGCAGGAATACCGGAATCATATAAGTCGCGTTATAGACTGCCGAATACACCAGCACATTGCCTTCCGCAAACATGCCGAAGAACAGGATGCCTGTCACCACGTGCATGAGATAGCGCAACAGCGAGCCTATCAAGACACCCGCTACAATCGCAGACACCATCTGTGCCGGCCGCTTCGCATTCAAGTATTTCCCGCGCATGATCCCTGCCAATCCGACGACACCGTAAGCCGCCAGATAATCCAGGATGACCTGCAGCACGACGTAGCCAAACGACAACGGCGTCACGGAAACCGTTCCCGTCACTATTTGCAGCAGGCCGACCAATACGCCCGTCAATACACCGGCAAGGACGCCTCTGCGGAAAGCCATCAGGACGATTGGAATCATCACCAGGCTGACCGATCCCCCTTGCGGCATTTTGAATGCGATAAAGTCGAGCACAAAGCCCAACGCACCAAAAATCGCGATTTCCACCATTAAAATCACTCGTAAATTTCTCATAGCTTCCTCCTTATGTGTTGTGCACATCACCAGAAGGGCCGCGAATTAAAACCATATAAAAGCGGCGCCAGGATAGATCCTGGCGCCGCGTAAGGGCAGGTTTCCATCCACATCCCTGCGCAAGTGTTAACTTACAGGTTCAAAGGGTAAGAACAAAACGTTCACTCTCAGCAAATAGCTCCCCTTGTGGTGTATACAATTATTTTCTTACACTTGTATTGTACACAAGCGCTTTCTTGAATGCAAACCTGTTTTAAGCAGCGCCAGCAGGGTAACAGGTATATAGCGAGAAATTCAAGAAAGGTGGTGGAGGCAGCAAGAACATTTGCTGCTGTATATATGATGATTGAGCTTTTGAAAGAATTGATTAAAATTCAAAGCGTTACGAAAGAAGGCGCCAATGAAGCGCTTGAATATTGTGCGGGATGGCTCGAGAAGAATGGCCAGGACGTGCAGGTCCACGACAATAATGGTTATAAGATGTTGACAGCCATCAAAGGCCAAGGCTCGGAAACCCTTGTTTGGAATGGCCACGTCGATGTGGTGCCAGGGCATCCGGAACAATATGTGCCTATTGAAGAAGCCGGGCGCATTTACGGGCGCGGGTCTGCGGATATGAAAGCGGGAGTCGCAGCGATGATGCAGGCGTTCGTCGATTTGGACGCCTCCAAATTAAACAGGATCGTGCAGCTCCACATTGTTACCGATGAGGAAATCGGAGGCCGCAACACGTCGAAATGGCTCGTTGAACAAGGCTATACGGGAGACTTTGTCATTTGCGGCGAACCTACCGGATTGAAAATCGGCCTGCAGTCAAAAGGGATCCTGCGCATGGATCTGACATTCAAAGGCAAACCGGCGCATGGCAGCCGCCCGTGGGAAGGCATCAACGCAATTGAATCCGCGATGAAATTCCACGCAGGGATGGCTGACTTGCCATTCCGCAAAGAGTCGACGGAATATTACGAGCAGCCGTCGGTCAATCTGCCGATCATCAAAGCCGGCGACCGCTACAACGTTGTGCCGGAAATCTGTGAAATGTCTTACGATATCCGTTTCATGCCGGGACAGGACAAAGAGGAAATCGTCCGCCAGATGAAAGAATTGGCAGAGCGCCTCAACGTCGACATGGAATACAAAGCCAGCGGCTCTACGCCGGCGTTGACGACCACAAAAGAAAACCGCTCCATCCAGTCTTTGGAAAAAGCGATTTTAGACACAACCGGCGGCACTCCTGTCTTATTTGGGCAGCATGGTGCAGCTGACACCCGCTATTATGCAGAGGTCAATGGCGGCGAAGGGGCAATCGAGTTCGGCCCGACCGGCGATGACTGGCATGGAAATGCGGAATATGTAGAAATTGAAAGCGTTCATCAGTATAAAGATATCTTATTGGCACTCGCCCTATCGCCTGCTTATGTTTAAACCAGGCCCCTTTTGGGAATACTAAACTAACTTACCGATGACAGGAGAGATTTAAATGGCATTAGGACGTATATTGAAAACTGCGATTAAATTCGCACCAATCGCTTACCCGATTATCCGCAAAGCTATGAACAAAAAAAAAGCCAGCAACGCCGGCCAATATAAAACACCCCAATCAAAACGATAAAAGTAAAAGAGCTGCAGCGATTTCGCTGCAGCTCTTTTTCTATTCAGCTATAAGGAATGGCTTCTTTCAGCGCCAATAGTCCAGCAGCATTCTGCCGCGACGGATTCACGGCCGCTGAGCTTCCTTCCATTTCACCAGAAGACTCTTCATCCTGCTGAGCCTGGATTTCTTCAAAAGAAACCGGAGCCGCGTCAGGCACTTCCCAGTCTTCCACTGTCCAGCCTTTTTGGTAGACATCGAAAAAAGCGTTCGCCATTGTCTGGTAGCCGTTCAAATTCGGATGCACATCCGCTGCGTTTGGAACCTGGCCAACTGCGTCATCACCGAATCCATCAGCCACAGGCACAAACTCCGCACCATTTTTCTGTGCGGTCGTTTCCAGGATTTCATTAAGCCGGTCGAGCTGCAAAGCAGTCCCTGCCTTCTGGGACTCCCGGGCATGCGGATAGGCGAAATAATAGCCCATTACATAGACGTCCGCTTCCGGAGCGCGCTGCTCCAGCTCTGCAAGGATTTTTTCCAAATTCGCTCGTGCGCCATTCAACGCAAAATCCACTTGGATCTGCCCGAACGACAATGATCCTTCCGCAGGGTCAGCTGACACCAGCCTCAGCAAATCATTTGCCCCCGCTGACACTGTAATGATGTTCGCATTCTTCAATACATCTTGTGCTTCTTCGGAAGTTATCCGGTCAAGAACGTCTTGCGTCGTAAAACCGGGAAACGCCAAATCTTTCGTATAAAAAGCGACGGGCTGCTGCCGCGCCAATTCCTGTGCAATCATGTCTGCATAGCCTGCATCAATTTCTGAATTCGGCGTCTGGCCAGCTGCTAAGGAGTCGCCGATTGCCACATAGCTTGCAGGCACACGAACCGCTGCGTGTGAAGTTGCGGCACCGCTCGCCAATAGCATGAATATCAGCACCATCATCAAGCTCTTCTTCACATTATCCACCTCTTAAAATGCCCAGTTTCCGCTGCGGAAAACCGGTTCGCTCGTGCCGTCTTCATGGATTCCGTCGATATCCATTTCCGCACTGCCGATCATAAAGTCCTCATGGACGATGGACGTATTCAAACCGACCGATTCAAGCTGGGTGCGTTCCAAATCACGGCCCCCTTCAAAACACGTCGGATAGGAATCGCCGATTGCCAAGTGGTTCGAAGCATTTTCATCAAACAATGTGTTGAAAAACAGAATGCCTGAATCTGAAATTGGCGAATGATGCGGCACCAAAGCCACTTCGCCAAGATAGGCCGCTCCAACGTCCGAACGGATCATTTCGTCCAATAATTCCTGTCCTTGTTCCGCTGTCGCTTTGACAATTTTCCCTTTGGCGAATTCAAGTTTGAACCCGTCGATGATATTGCCTTGATAAACCAGGGGTTTTGTATTCGAAACCACACCATCGACACCGTATTTCAACGGCACCGTATAAACTTCCTCTGTCGGCATATTGGCAATGAACGGATTGCCCTGCGGTGTTTTTGCAGCGCCCGTCATCCATATATGTTTGTCCGGCAGCCCAATCGTCAAATCTGTACCCGGCGCACGGTAATGCAGCTTGCTGAACTTTTTGCTGTTCAATTGCGAAGCCCGCTGTTCAAGTAACCCGATATGCTGTTTCCATTGGTCCACAGCATCGCCATCACCAATTCGCACTGTTTTGAAAATCGCTTTCCATAAAGCTTCCTGCTGTTTTTCCTCATCAAGTTCCGGAAAGACTTTCTTCGCCCACCCTTTTGACGGGATGGCAACGATCGACCAGGCAATCTTATCCGTCCCCACCGCTTGGCGGTAGCGCTCTAATGCTTTGCCGGCAGATTTCTGGGAATCGGATAACCGCTTGGCTGGAATGCCTGTCAGCAAATCAGGGTCTTCGGCATCGATCCACAAGAACGAGCCTCCCGTATCGATAATTTCATCGCGCTGCATGACGGACCATTGTGGATATTCATTGAACGCTTCGTCTGGAGCCATTTCGAAATGGATTCTTGTCTGAAGCGGATCTGTGTAATTGACATGGACCCGCTTCGCACCCGCTGCATATGCTTTCTCTACAACCAGCCGTGTGAAATCGACCGTGTCAATCGTTGTATTGATCATGACGAGCTGGCCTTCTTGGACATTCAAGCCGACTTGGACAGTCAGTTCAGCATACTGCTCCAGCTTTTGTTGGAAAGTCATCTTTTACTCCCCTTTTCAGAAATTGTTTTGCTGTTCCCTTCAATCAGACGGCCTCCGTGGAGAATCTTCTGGACCGGTTTTGACGGAAGCTCTTTGGTGAATTTTTTATAATGGCGTTCATCTGCATAAGCAAGCAGTGTGAGGACTTCCCCGTCTGCTCCGGCGCGGCCGGTTCTGCCTGAACGGTGCTGGTATTGTTCGATTGTCTGCGGTACATCGACGTGGATGACGTGCGTCACCTGGTCGATATCAAGGCCGCGTGCAGCCACCTCTGTCGCAATCAGGACAGACACTTCGCCCTTGCGGAACTGGTCAAGCGCTTTTTTGCGCTCGTCTTTTTTCATTTCAGAATGCAGTGCGACAATTTTCGCATCGCGGTACTTCAATTTGTTTTCTTTCATCAGCAATTGGTCCAAGTTATTGACAAATGCCAGTGCTTTGACGTTTTCCAGATTGGAAATCTTGCGCAGCATTTCAGTTTTTTCCCGTTCGTCCACTTTGATGAACGAATGGGTCACTTTGCCTTGCATCGGCATATCTTCAGCTTTCACCTTGAGGCGTGTCGGATGCTGCATCATACGGTCAGCTACGAGCTCCACTTCTTCAGTGATCGTCGCCGATACCAGGATAAGCTGGCGGCCATGCTGGGTTTTTTCAATCAAGTCTTTCATGATATTGCGGTGTTCGCGTGCCATCAGCTGATCGCCTTCATCTAGTACGAGCATACGGATCTCATGCATTTTCAATTTCTTGTTTTTCACCAATTCGTTCAATCGCCCTGGCGTACCGACAACGATCGATGGCTTTTTCTTCAGTTTTTCCAACTGGCGCTGCATATTTGCTCCACCGATCAATTGCGTTACCGTAATATCGGTGCCTTCAATCCATTCACGCACAACATTGACGATTTGCATCGACAACTCCTGCGATGGGGCGATGATCATTGCTTGAATAGCCGGCTTCTCCGGGTTGATGCGCTGCAAAATCGGCAATAAATAAGCCAATGTTTTTCCTGTTCCTGTCGGAGATTCCGCAACGATGTCATTTCCTGCGAGCATTTCCGGAATCATTTGTTCCTGAATCGGCATCGCCGTTTCATATCCTGCTTTTTTCCATTTTTCTTGCCAAATCGGGCTTAACTGTTCTATAAAATTCATGTCCTATTCCACCTTCTTTTCGATGCCTCTAGTGTAACATATCCGGCGCTGCTCCGCCTTTTTCAAACGAAAAAGCTGCCTTCAGAAAAAGAAGGCAGCCGAGGTATTTCATTGTGATTCCGCAACTTTCGTGCGCTTGTAAACTTCTTCTTTTTCCGCTTCTTCGACTGGACGGGCTGGTTTTTTAATGAACAGCGCCAGTAATAATGCGGCTATTGCGATGAGCGTCGATATTTCAAACGCGTAGGTGATGCCTTCAAGGAGCGCTGAATTCATGATGCTCTCAGGCGCTGCCCCGCTAGCCGCCAAATCCTGCGCCACTGATTCGGTCCGCATGTTCATCAATGTGATAAGGAACGCGGATCCGATAGCGCCTGACACCTGCTGCAATGTATTATTGATTGCGGTGCCGTGCGGATAAGACTTGATCGGCAGCGTATTGAGCCCGTTCGTCATAACAGGCATCATGACCATTGAAATCCCGAACATGCGGAATGTATAAATTGCCATGATTTGAAGGAAGCTGGTTTCCATCGATAATTGGCTGAACAGGAACGTTGTGATGACGACAATCGCCAGCCCAGGAATGGCCAACACCCTCGCGCCAAAACGGTCAAACAGGCGGCCGGTGATCGGCGACATGATTCCCATCAGCAAAGCCCCTGGCAGCATCAGCAGACCAGACTCAATCGGTGATATCCCTTTGATGGTCTGGACATAGATCGGCATCAAAATCATGCCGGAAAACATCGACATCGCTAGTGCAATTGATATCACGGAAGACAAAGCGAACATCGGGTATTTATAGATGCGGACTTGAAGCAAAGGTTTGTCCAGTTTCAGCTGGCGCCAGATAAAGATTGCCAGCGCCAACAGCCCCACTGAAATCGTTCCGTAGACTGCCGGGGTCTGCCATCCCATCGAGCCGGCAGAACTGAAGCCGTATAAAACGCCGCCGAACCCGATGCTGGATAAAATCACAGAAGCTTTATCCAACGTGATTTCGCGGTCTTGGAATGTCAGGTTTTTCAGTTTCACTGCGCCGAGCGCCAGTGAAATCAAAGCAATCGGCAAGACAATCCAGAACAGGACGCGCCACGAATAATGTTCTACGATAAAGCCGGAAAGCGTCGGACCGATTGCCGGTGCCACAACCATAACCAATCCGAAGAATCCCATCGCTGACCCTCTTTTCTCAACTGGGAAAGCAGCGAGCATTACATTCATCAGAAGCGGCATCATCAATGCCGACCCCGACGCCTGAATCATCCGGCCGGCAAGCAAGACGCCGAATGTCGGCGACAACGCTGCGATCAATGTCCCTATAGAGAAAAGCGACATCGCAACGATGAAAATAGAGCGGTTCGAATAGCGCTGAATGAAATATGCGCTAGCCGGTATCAAGATGCCGTTCACCAGCATATATCCGGTGACAAGCCATTGCACAGTCGAGGCATCTTTAATATTCAAATCAGCCATAATGGAAGGCAAAGCGACATTCAATAAAGTTTGCGTGAAGATAGCCACAAATGCTCCGGTAAAAAGGATGGCTATTATGCCGTAAGGCGGTTTTTTCTGTTCTGTCATACTGTTGATTCCTCCGTAAATTTCTTCTTTATTTTATTTCTCCATTACTTCATTGCATTATTCTATACCGCCAGTCTATTTATATCAAGAAAAATAGACTGTCAGTATAATAAAATTGATTTGAAAAGGTTTTCAAGCTATTATGTAACTAGACTGAAAGTATAAAGGTGAAAAAATGAATCCAAAAAAACAGAACATCATCAACGCCGCTTACACCCTTTTCATCAATAAAGGCTATAACGCTTCGTCGATCCAGGACATTCTCGATGAAGCCGGCGTTTCAAAAGGCACATTTTATAATTACTTCACTTCCAAAACACAATGCCTCATCGCCATCATGGAATCCATCGGCAGCGAACTGAGCCAATTGCGGATGGCTGCGGCTGCCGGAAGGCCCGTCAACGATCCTAAAGTACTCGCTGATCAATTGAGCATCCGCATTAAATTAAACCGGGAAAAAAATATCTTTTCACTTTATGAGAGCATCTTTTACTCACAGGATCAGGAACTGAAGGAATTTTCCAAGCTCACTTACCTGAAGGAACTTGATTGGATTGCTTCCCGGATTGTCGATGTTTTCGGTAATGAAGCGAAACCGTATGCACTCGACAATGCGGCAGCGCTGCACGGCTCGATCCAGCAGCTTTTCCATCTATGGAAAGTGACATCGCACGAGGCGCTGCCGACTGATGAACTCGCTTCATTCGTCGTGCGGCGTTTAGAAGTGACCATGGCCCATCAAATTGCTACAGGAGACCGATTCATGCGAATAAGCGGGCTGTATCCGAAAAAACATGCTGAAAACCTGTCGCCAACTGAACTCGGCGCCCAGCTCGAAAGTTATAGCAAGTCAGTGGCTGACGGTGATACAACGGCACAGCTCGTAGCGTTCCTGGGCAGCGAATTGCAGGCGGACAAGCCCCGCAAAGCGTTGATCGAAAGCGTTCTTGGCACTGTCGCCAACAAAACCGGACACGATGCCGAATTGCTGGCTTTGCTTGAACAGGTATGGAAACAGCTAGCGAAGCTTTAAACACAAAAGGACAGAGCGAAAGCCGAATTCATGGCTCTTGCTCTGTCCTTTTCATTTTATGGTTTTCGGCGCCCTTGAACAGCTTGCTCAAACGCATAAGCGTATTCAATCAGCTCGGGTTCGCTGAAAGCTTTGCCTGTGAATGTAATATTGAACGGTTCGTTTTCATGGCTGTAGCTGAATGGTACGGTAATGGATGGAAATCCTGCCGCAGCTCCGATGTTGCAGCCATAATCTTTCGGCAAAACGAGCGCATCTACACCGGTCTTTTTAAGCGTCGCGCCAATGCCTTGCTTGCCAGCCAAAAATCGGTTCCGCTCAAGCCCTTCGACATATTCCCGTTCGGTTAAATTGCCGCTCGTACTGGCGGCTTGTTCAAATAGATTCTGCCCGAACTTCAACGTTTCCGCTTCATGCGCAAGGTTGAATGCGATGGCATCGTCCAACGAGCGGATTGGATTTTCAGGGGCGGTCTTCGCTAGATAGTGGTTGATGCCCGCTTTGAATTCATGGAGCAGCACCGCAAATCCGAGATCTTCCTGCGTGACCCCTAAATCGACGCCGTCGATGATTTTTGCCCCGCATTGCCGCAGCCTTTCAAGCGATTCATCTAACAACTCCAATTCTTCAGTGGACAGCTTGTCTTGAAAAAGATTTCTCGGCACACCCAATTTCGTTCCCGCCAAGCCATCTTTATTGAAATGCTGCTTCCAGTCGTAGGATTCGAAAGGCTTGGCGAATGCCGTTATGGCATCTTCCGGGTCCTGCCCGATCAATTGGGCGAAAACTGTAACCGCATCTTCGACAGTGCGGGCAAGTGGCCCAGCCGTGTCTTGTGTCCACGCTATCGGAATGATGCCGCTTCTGCTGATCAGTCCGACAGTCGGCTTGATGCCGACGAGGCTGTTGCGGGCAGCCGGATCGATAATGGAGCCTGACGTTTCTGTGCCGATTGCTGCAACAGCTAAATTGGCTGAGACCGCTGCAGCAGAACCGGAACTCGAGCCGCCGACATCGAATGCGCCATAAGGATTTTTCACTTGTCCGCCGCGCGAACTAAAGCCGTTTTCCATTTTATCTGTCATGAAGTTCGCCCATTCCGTCATGTTTGTCTTGCCGATGATTACGGCGCCGGTATGGCGAAGCATTTCAACAACTTTGGCATCACATCTTGCGTAATGGTCTTTCAACGCAAGAGAACCTGCGCTTGTATGCATCATGTCGCCTGTGTCTATATTGTCCTTCAGCAAAACCGGAATGCCATGCAGCGGCGAACGTACGCCTTTATGCAGGCGTTCAAAATCCATCGCTTGCGCAATCTGCACCGCTTCAGGATTGAGTTCCAATACGGCATTGATGCTTTCACCCGAAAGTGAAATATTCTCTTTGTACATTAAAACAAGTTCTTCCGAAGTCAGTTTCCCT
This sequence comes from Planococcus sp. APC 3906, assembly GCF_030407685.1. Lineage (NCBI taxonomy): Bacteria > Bacillati > Bacillota > Bacilli > Caryophanales > Caryophanaceae > Planococcus > Planococcus sp. APC 3906. The sequence goes on from NZ_JASDCW010000019.1 coordinate 26,321, forward strand.
TCAGCCATTTCCTGCTGAAGTTCCGCAATCGTCTTCTCATCCAATTGTTCAAGCCGGTATTGTTCCAATTTGTCGTGATGCATCAGGTTCCCTCCATTTCCGGATGTACAGCTGATTCCACTCGATTATTTCCCGCAATCGAAAAAAGCCGGATTGGCCGGCTTAACCTTCTTCAGTATAGCTTTTCATCAATTCATACAGAGACAATTCATACAGCTGTCTTCCATCTATTTTAAATACATTCTGTTCAACTAAATGATCGATGATGATCGAACGTTTATCTTCGAATTTCGATTCTGGTATGTGTTCCATAATGGCCGTTCTCTCCTTAGCAATTTACTCTCTTTTCTTTACCTCGAACACACGGTCTTAAAACCTTTCGGCTGCAGAAATAAAACAATTATTTTTAGCCGCCTTATTTGCCAGCCGGCGCCTTAAGAGGCCGATCGGAAAAGTCGCAGAATCGATCGATCATGTTTTCGATTTTTGCCTGCCGCGTCTTGCGGGACCAGTTGATGACGCCCGTCTCATAGACGTCTGCACCTTTCGATTCGCAGATTTTTTTCATCTGCCCGACAGAGCGGCTGCCTCCCATGAATGGGAACGGGAACGATTGCGTGACGAAAATCGCCACCATTTTGTCACCCAGATCCGGAAGCTGCTCCAAATACAGGCGCATCGCCGGGGAAACCGCCATGCCATGGACGGGTGCCCCGAAGACGACTAGTTCGTAAGGCTCGACAGGAGGAATTTCCTTCAGCTGTACGTTTTTCGGATTTTTCGGCTGTTCTTCCACCGGCACCACCTTTTTCAATTCCACCTTATGCCCTTTGTCCATCAGCTTTTGGCTCAGTTCCTCCGCTACATTAAATGTGTGCCCCGTCATGGAATGGATGATAATGCCGATTTTCATCATGCCCCGCCCCTTCCGCTTTTTATTTTCTATCTGTAAAGCCTCGCTCAGGGTTCCATTCACAGGTCCCTCCGACTTCATACATGCAATTGCAGCAATCGTCCCCATCTGCCAGCGTCTTTGTGCGTGAAAAGCCGCCTTCCATAATATTGGCTGCCAGGAAGTCGATCCTGCAAACGGCCGGAAACATACCGAGCGCATCAAAATCCTTGCTGAGTTTCATCATGGCACATTCCGTTATATCGATCTCAAAATGGTCGTCATCCTGATCGGTGAACACGATTTGCCAATCGTACGGATGCAGCTTCCCTGCTTTGCCCCGCTGTTCATGCAGCGCCGCATCATCCCGGAATCCGGCCATATATCCTTTCATCGGCACCTTAAGCAACCGTTTTGGAATCAGCTCCAGCAGATCCTCCGACATGACCCACAATTCTTCACCCGCTTCTTCGCTTGAAAAGCCCATTGCCATCAACGATTTATACCAGGCAATATAAGATGGGCACATATCGTAGCTCGTCTGGAATACACTATTGCCAATATCGGGCACTCTCGGTAGAATCTCTTGCATCCAGCCATCGGCGTACGCTTTGAATTCTTCCCAAAATCCATTCCCGAAGTCATTCAGCATCCGCTCTTTTGCACGGCGCATACCTAGACGGTAAAGAAGTTTGGCCCTGTCCATCCTCTGTTCCTCCATCCCCTTAATACCTCACGCCATATTTATCTCCTCACGCTAAATATATTGAAAATTCACACTTTTGTCCACCTTTTCGGCATGCTCGCTTTCGCTTATATCCGGACAATAAAAAAATGCCGGGCTCGCCGCCCGGCATCCTCATTCTTTATTGAACTGGTTTTAGGGTCTGTTCATGCCAGTCCCGCCATCGTAAAGTTGCCTTCATTAACCGTTCGCGCTTGGTAATCAAATTCAGCCTTCCCCATCAGATCAATCCGACACAAAGGAAAAGACCAATTAGCATCAGCATGATTCCGACAATCAGCTGAACGGTTTTCAAAGTGATTTTTTTTATTAGTCGTGAGCCTATAAAGGCACCGGCAAACGAAGTCAATATCGCCGCTAAAATCAATGTCCAATTGGCATCTAGCCCTGCGGTGGCAGCATGGCTGAAATAGACGGACAATCTTGTAAAATCAACAATTGCGGCAGTAACCACTCCCGTGGCGATGAACGCTTCTTTATCGAGTCCTGCCTTGCTTAAAAATGCTGAACGCAACGCTCCTTGATGGCCTGATAACCCTCCAAAAAAGCCACTGATTAAGCCGCCCACAGGCAAATATTTCTTATTAAATTCCATCTTTTCAAATCGCGGCAGCAGTTCAACAAATGCAAAACCAATCATAAGCAGTCCGATGACCGCTTTCACAATCGTTATATGGTACTGCCGTTCTCCAACCATGTAACTTGCGATTGCAGGCATGCCAGTCAATAATGTCAGCAGCCAAGCCCCAGCAAAAGCAGCGATAATTGCGGTGGGCGTGAATTTGATCAAAACTTGCTTGTCCGCTTTTTTTCCAATCAGAAACAATTTGAAAACATTGTTTGCCAGATGCACGATTGCTGTCATAGCTATGGCTATTTCTATAGGGAAAAATAGAGCGAATGCCGGCATTAAAATTGTGCCTAAACCAAAACCCGAAAATAGCGTCAGTCCTGAAGCAAGCAGCGCCGTGATACAAACAATCCAGTACATCATCGCATGTCCACCTCTTTAGTTCGCTTATCAAACAAGTCGATAATCTCCAATAAAAAAGCTTTTCCCTCTCTACTCCACCCAGCATCTCCCACAAATTTTAGAAATAGAGCATTAAATAATCTTTCAAAAAAACACGGCGCTGTTTTGTATCCATGCGCTAAATATAGTGAAAAATCAACCATTCGTCTAGCTTTGGAGCTTTTTTGCCTTTTTAAATTCACCATTGCAGTTTTTTTAACAAAAAAATGCCGGGCTCGCCGCCCGGCATCAGTTTTCTCTATTTACTCATTCATTCAGCCAATTCGAGCCACGCCACTGCTTCGCAATGGGTTGTCTGCGGGAACATATCAACGGGCTGCACTTCTTTCGTGCGGTATCCGCCGTCTTCGAGGATTCTCAAATCGCGCGCCAATGTAGCCGGATTGCACGATACATAGACGACGCGTCCTGGCCGCTGCTGCAAGATAGTCCGCAACAATTGCTCGTCACAGCCTTTGCGCGGTGGATCGACAACCAGCACGTCCGCTTTCTTGCCTTCTTTATACCAGCGCGGAATCACTTGTTCCGCAGGCCCTGCTTCGAATAGCGTATTCGTAAAGCCGTTCAGTTCGGCGTTGCGTTTGGCATCTTCAATCGCTTGCGGGACAATTTCCACACCCATGACGAATTTTGCTTGCTGCGCCAGGAACAGCGAAATCGTACCGATTCCGCAATAAGCGTCAATGACCGTTTCCTCGCCCGTCAGCGCTGCGTACTCGAGCGCCTGGCCATAAAGCACCTCGGTTTGGACCGGGTTGATCTGGTAGAAAGAACGCGCGGAAATCTCGAACCGCACATCGCCGATGCGGTCTTCGATGACTTCCTTGCCCCATAATACGAGGGTTTCATTGCCGAAAATGACGTTGGTCTTTTCAGGATTGACGTTCTGGACGATCGATACCGTGTCCGGCACAAGCGAGCGGATCAACGCGATCGCCTGCTCTGCCTGTGGGAATTTCTTTTTCTTCGTCACGAGCACGACCATGATTTCACCGGTCGCACGTGCTTTGCGGACGACGACATGCCGAAGCTGGCCACGATGCGTGTGTTCTTCAAACGGCTCGATGCCCATTTCAAGCAAGCTTTTTTTCAAACCAACCATGATGGCATCCGCTTCCAAGGTCTGGATCAGGCAGACGTCCGTATCGGCGATATTATGCGAACGGCTTTCATAAAAGCCCGCAACCGTGTGGCCATTTTGGACGCCAAACGGAATCTGCGATTTATTGCGGTAGCGCCACGGGTCTTCCATGCCTTTTACAGCATGCACCGGAACGTCCGGCAATTTCCCGATACGCGTAATCGCATCACGCACCATTTTCTGTTTGAACCCTTTTTGGCCTTCGTACGATAAGTGCTGAATCTGGCAGCCGCCGCACGTATCGAATACTGGGCATGGTGCATCTACCCGATTTGGTGAGGCGTTCTCTATTTCAAGCAATTTTGCAAAGCCGTATGACTTCAAGGTTTTAAGAACGTGCACACGCACATCCTCACCCGGCAGCGCACCTTGGATGAACAGCGGGTAGCCGTCCACTTTCGCAACGCCTGCACCGTCGTGCGTCAAATCTTCCACATGGACTAGCAGCCTGTCATTTTTCTGTACTGGTTTCAATTCGTTCACTCCATTTCACATTCCGTCATTATAACATAGGGCCAAGGCAATATTCACCCATGAATCCATATTTCCTGATGCCGCACCCAAAGAAAAAACGCGGCAGGCGAAACGCCCGCACGCGCTTGTTATTTTTTATCGTTTGCCACTGGCCCATCTTTCAGGGAAATCCAGAAAGCACCGATAATGGCACCGATCAATACGATGAATGGCGCATAGAATATTAGAAAATCCTGCATCTCTGCTTCCTCCTTTATGCGTGGTAATCCGATTTCCCTTTGACGTAATCTTTATCGAACAAGAACAACCGGAACAGCAGGTAGAGCGACGGCAGCAATAAGCCGAGCCCTGCAATAAATGCGATGATCAAGGAAATGGCCATGGCTTCATTGGTGAAACTATCGTAAATTGTCAGGTACGGATACAGCAAGTACGGGTAATGGGAAACGCCGTAAGCGAAAAAGGCTGTGAAGAACTGGCCCGCCAGCATGATGAACGCCCAACCGTAGTTGCGGCGTTTCCAAAGCAGATAGACCGTCCCAAGAAACAGCAGGAACGACAAGCCGAACACCCACCAAAGATCGAGCAGCCGCTCGTAATGTTCCGTATTGTGGCTGCGCAATTCGTAGATGATGCCGGTTGCGGTAACGATGGTCGGCCCCGCCCATATCAATGCGTATTTGCGCATGAGGTGCGTTGCTTTCGCATCTCCGGCCTTGCTGGCATACCATGTCAGGAATACGGCTGAGATGTAAAGCACAGCTGCCAAACTCAGCACAACGATGCTCCACGTCAACGGGCTGGTGAACAGCGCCAGATAATCGAGGTATGGCGAATCGCCGTCCATTTTGATAAAGCCGCCTTCTGACATCGCGAGCACCGGCGAAAGTGAGGCGGGCAGCAAGAGGCCGGATAGACCATACATGAAAATATAACCGCGGTGATTGATTTTCGCGCCATAGGTCGCGAATGCGTAATAAGAACCTCGGATCGACAGCAAAATCAATGCGATGCTTGCCGGCACAAGCAGCGTAGTACCGTAGTAAAATGCCGTCTGCGGGAAAAACCCGATGACACCGACAAAGAAGAAAACGAAAAAGACGTTCGTCACTTCCCAAACCGGCGACAAATAACGTTGGATGATGCCGGTCAAAATATGCTGTTTATTGGTGAAGGCGCTATAGGCATTGAAAAAACCTGCGCCGAAATCGATGGATGCGACAATGACATACAGGAACAAAAACAGCCAGAGCACCGATATACCGATAATTTCTAACGTCATTCTTGGACACCGCCTTTTTTCGCTTCACGGTCAGCCAGTTCTTTCTCGACCGGATTGCGTTTATACATGCGCGTCAGGACAACAACCGTCCCAATGCCGAGGATGATGTACAAGCCTGCGAACAAGATGATCATCAGATCGACTTGCCCACTCGTGGTAGCGGCGTCTGCCGTCTTCATATAGCCACGGAGAATCCAAGGCTGCCGCCCGACTTCGGTGAACCACCAGCCGGCTTCAATGGCCACTAATGCGAGCGGCCCGGTAGCAAGCAGCAACCAGCGGAACCATTTCGCGCGGACAATCGCCCAGCCGCGCCAAGCGCCTACGACATAGACCATCGAGAAGAACGCAAGCCACATGCCGATGCTGACCATTAGATCGAATAGATAATGGATCCACAACGGCGGCCGTTCGTCTTCCGGAAATTCGTTGAGCCCGATCACTTCGGCACCCGGTGTCCCGTGCGCTAGGATGCTCAAGGCATACGGGATCTTGATGGCGTATTTCGGCTCTTCGCCGTCAAGTACACCGAACAAGATGAGCCCGGCATCCCCTTCTGTTTCAAAATGCCATTCAGCGGCTGCCAGTTTTTCCGGCTGGTATTCAGCCAAGTATTTACCTGAGAAGTCGCCGATGATCGCTGTCGCAATCGAAAATACCAAGCCGATTTTCATCGTCATGAACAATGCTTTTTTATGATAGACGTGATTAGAACCACCAATCATCCGCAATGCAGCGATCGATGCCAATACGAATGCCGAAGTCATGAACGCCGTCGACATGACGTGCGCGACTTTTGTCGGCACTGCCGGATTGAAAATCGCGAGCAGCGGCTGCACATTGACGAATTCGCCGTTCAGGATTTCAAACCCTTGCGGGGAATTCATGAACGCATTGACGATCGTAATGAACAACGATGATGCTGCTGCGCCAAGCGCAACAGGAATAAGGATTAATAAATGCTTGCGCTGATCTTCAAAACGGTCCCACGTGTACAAGTAAATGCCGAGGAAAATCGCTTCAAAGAAAAACGCGAATACTTCCATGAACAGTGGCAGCGCGATGACGTTGCCCGCGAGCTGCATGAACTCAGGCCATAACAGTGATAATTGAAGGCCGATAGCCGTCCCGGTCACAACTCCGACTGCTACGGTAATAACAAAACCGCGTGCCCAGCGGCGTGCCAGAAGAATATAATGTTCATCGTTTTTCTTGATCCCTACCCATTGTGCAATCATGATCATTAATGGAATCCCGACGCCGACTGTCGCATAGAGAATATGGAAAGAAAGTGTCATTAACGTTAAAATCCGGCTTAATAAGGCCGTGTCTTCAAAACCCATCTCGTATTACCCCTCTCAGAATCCGAAAGATTGCCGTGCTTTTGCTATAACCCTATTGTACCTTATCTCTCCCAGCCGCTCGATTTCTAAACTCCTTTGCAGCAGGATATTTTCACCAGCTTTGAATAACTTGTGACAAACAATAAAATGAAATGATTGAAAAATTTCTAAATATTTAGTATTCTAGTAACACAACTAATTAAAGGGTGATTCAGCATGAGAACAAGACGGAAAGTATTTGCTTACATTACACGGGGACCGCAAGAGAAAAAAGAATTATTGGTTTTCACCCATAAAGGAGAACCGGAAGCCGGTCTGCAAGTTCCCGGCGGAACCATCGAAGAAGGCGAAATGCTCATTGACGCCCTGTACCGCGAAGTCCAAGAAGAAACGGGACTGCCCCGCATGGTGCTGGAATTCGAAGGGAAAATCCACAAATATACGTATTATCCTGAACATCAGGACAAAGCTTACGAGCGGAACATCTTCCATTTTGAATATACCGGCGAACCGATTGAATCATGGGAACATACGATTGTCAGCGACGGCCGGGACAATGGCCGGACGTTCGAGTTCCACTGGGAGCCGATCGACAATCTGCCGAAACTGGCGGCCGAACAGGATGCTGCAATCGAATTACTGTAGAATCCATTGAAAAAGCTGCACCAAAAGGTCATTTAAAATGACGTTTTGGTGCAGCTTTTTTTGTATTGGCGCAAGAATTGGTGCGCCTAGTTCTTATTTGCGGTCTTTTTCATTGATGGAATCGATCGGCACCATCACTTCAATGTGGCGTCCCAAGTTTTCAAAAGTCGCCGGCAGCAAGCCACCGTACTCGCCATCAAGATTCAACAAGACCCGCTCATCGGAGGACACCGAGATTTTGCTGGCTTTTGCGTAAATGACATGCGGATCAGACAAATGTTCCCCGCGCAAAGCCAGTGAAGCCACGCGGATAAATTCAGCCATATTCAATTCTTTCAAGATCAATAAGGTGAATTTGCCATCGTTGATGCTGGCATCAGGCGCCAATTTCTCAAAACCGCCAACCGAATTCGTCAAACCGATCAAGAACATCATCGCATGGTCATCGAATACATGTCCGTCGTATTCAATGCGGACTTTCGAAGAACGGATGGAAGGCAGCATTTCGATGCCTTTCAAATAATACGCCATCTGCCCAAGCACGGTTTTCAACTTGCTCGGCACTTCATACGTCAATTCAGTCAGCCTGCCGCCTCCGGCAATATTGATGAAATGGCGGTCGTTCATGAGCCCGACATCCACCGGGATCGAATTGCCTTCAATGATGATATCGACCGCTTTGTTGATATCCCGAGGGATGTGGACAGCACGCGCAAAATCATTCGTCGTCCCCATCGGGATCAAGCCGATTTTCGGGCGTTCTTCAAATCCGGATACACCGGACACCACTTCGTTCAAGGTTCCATCGCCGCCCACAGCGACAATCAAATCAAAATTCCGTTTCACTGCATCAGCAGCAGCAATTGTGGCATCGCCTTCGGCTGTTGTTGCGTGGCAAGACGTTTCATATCCTGCCTTCTCCATTTTCTCAAGCACTTCCGGTAAATGTTTGCGGAAAAGTTCCCGCCCGGAAGTCGGATTGTAAATGATTCGTGCACGTTTCATACCAGATTCAGCCTTTCTCAACGTTCTTTATACTCCATAGGATTCATTGCGCCCGAAAAAGTTCCAGCCAAGAAAAAAACCGACATTGAGCCGGCCTTCCCTTACTTCAAACTTTCCATGAACGCTTTCCGTAAATCATCATATACCATTTGCCAAAAATCGCTGTTCCATGTAAAGCCGTCTGAAATTTCCCCGTAAATCGTTTTCGTGTGGATCTCGTATTGCGGATCGCTTTTTTCCGGGAGCTTCGCTTTTTGTTCATCCACGAACTCCTGGACTTGCGGTGCTCTCGGGCCCCACGTTCCCAGCACATTGCCATCCGGCGATAAGATCAAGTATTTCGGAATCGACCGGCCGCCATTCGTCAAATAGCGGTCCATCAATTCCAGGTTCTCATCTCTTGCGATGCAGCGGACCTTAATGCCCGAAGCTTCCGCCATTTTCCGCAGAATCGCGTTGTTCATCATCGCGTCTCCGCACCAGTCTTCCGTAATCGCCAGAACATGCGGCTGCTTCTCTTTCAGCAACGCCGTCAATTCAGGGTCTTCAGGCAAATTGAATTTCTCATAAATCGAATAGGACTTTTCTTGGTTGGACTCCATTTGCGCCATATAGCTTTCAATGGAAATGCCATTCTCGAAATACTGCTGCTCCGTTGTCATAAGCAAATCACTTCTCCTTCATCACTTGAATCGATTATCAGGTTCCCTCCGCATCTGCAGGCATAACAGGCCTATCTGTTTTGCGCAGAGTCCTTGTAAGCTATTCTTTACCCTTTTTAGAAGGCCGGCAAAACTAAGCGACATAAGCGCTTTGCAGTCAGGATTTGCCATCCCTCTTAGTTTACTGCCAGAATGCCAAAGTATCAACCCATAGCGTTCCAACTTTTTCAGGCAATGAAAAATGACACGGCAAGTGTTCCATTCAGGTTGTTAATAATGTTCTATAATCCTAATTTATTTAGTAATTTTTTAGCCGATATTCCGCAAAACAGCACCGCTTGCCGCGGGCGAGCGCCAAGCCCATAGCTGTCAACTTAAGCGATAAATGCTGTTTTACGATTCGGGCTTTCTAACATTTTTCTAGTTTTTTTCTCTCATCAAAGGGGTTTCATTTCCACGAACTATGGCAATGGAAATAGTGAGAACGCCAAATAAACCTCCCGGTTTGGAGAGGTGTGAATGGGGTTCTGCTACGCGATTTGAAGGCGCTCTAGGGCGGTCCCCTTGATGGAATTCGGCTTCCGTGCGGTTGTGATGAGTAACCGCGTGATCATTGGGACATACTCTTGAAGCGTCTTCTTTTTGTGCCGAAAAGACTCGTAGAGTTTCGGCAACACATCACAGGCGATGCTGCGGATGGCAGTCATTTCACTGATTTCTTTTTCTTCCTGTTCCCAGATGCGATTCCGGAACTGGTAGGCGATCAGTTGGCTTAACAGGAAAACCAGTAAAATGCCATATAGATGGCACAACCAGCGTTCCTGCTTGACCAATTTGAAATGATCGATCTTCAGAAACGATTTCAACGCCTTGAAATTCAGTTCGATTTGCCACCGCAACCGATACAATTCGACTACCTGCTCGGCAGAAACGTGTTCGGGCAAGTTGGTCATATACCCCGTGATGCCTGCCAAATCACGCACCTGCGGTTTTGGCTTCTTGCCCGATTTGGTTGCTCGCCGGTCGATTCGGCCCAAGCGTTGCTCCTTCTGTTCCGCATTTCGGCTATAGAGGATGCACCGGGCGGGAAAATGCGCTTTATCGCCAAAATAGACATTTTCCAGTTCCAAGACTTCGCCTGGAGGCAAGTTCCGGCAAAGTCCTACCAGGTCAATCTTTTGGTAACGACTGTTCTGTACCACTCGCCCATCCGGGTGATGCGCAGGAAAAGGATTCTGGTAGCCAAGATACGCATCGCTTCGGAACTTGGTGAGGAAATAGCTGTCATGATTGCGGATATTTTTCAAGGTCTCATACGAAAAATAACCCATATCCTGAAGACATAATTCATGCTCTTCCAGAAACGGCACCCGTTTCTTACCGATGACGGCATCATTGGTATTGGTAAGGTCGAGATAAAAAAACGTGAACCTTCCGGTCAAATAGTCGAATTCATATTGTATTTTCACAGAGGTTTGATGCGTCTTTTGGGCGCGAGGTTTCAAATAATCGGGCACGCTAGCTTTCGTGGCATCTAGAAGCCGCAGGCTTGTGAATGGCCACTCGGTCGCCAGAATATGCCGCACAGGTTCAAGTTCTTGTTCGCTAAGGAATAACTCATCCACCAATCGATGGAGAAAATCCACGGCGTTCATTGTGAACTTCTTATCGAGTGCCGATCGAGTGATTCCGATGTCTTGTTCGAACAACAACTTGGTGCACAGTTCCTGCAGGGTAGCGTCCGTCAAATTTCCGTGAACCTGTAGAAGCAAGGACAGAAAATCACTGGCCGTAAGGAGCCTTTTTCGTTGGATGAATCCCGTCTCTTTCGCGAGGGCATCCAGTTTCTCCGGCTCCAAAAAAGAAAATAACGAATCAAGCAGTTGGGCAGTCGCTGGAGGCGACATAAGAAAAACTCCTCTCGTTTGAATGGTTAGTTATCTATACCATCTTTCAAGAGGAGTTAGGCTATTTTCTTAAGTTGACAGCTATGGAGCGCCAAGCCTCCTCAGTCGCTTCGCTCCTTGCGGGGTCTCGGCTGTCTCGCTTTCCCGCAGGCGTCTCCGCTATTTTGCTCCATATCTGGGGAACAGGAAAGAAAGTGCAGAAGTGTATCTTTAGTGTTCTTGAGTAAAAGAAATAACTTGCTAATAAGAAATACTTTTGAATGAAGCGGAAAGCGTCCGCCTGGGAGCGAAATGAAAAGATACCGAGAAATTTTAGACAGCAAAAATGGCCCGCTAGGCGGGCCATTCAGATTACCTTTTCGCAATTTCCTCGAGAAGGATTTTATTGAGCATTGGCGGGTTCGCCTGCCCTTTTGTCGCTTTCATGATCTGGCCGACCAGGAATCCGATTGCGCGGTCCTTGCCGTTTTTGAAATCTTCGATCGACTGGGGATTGTTATCCAGCGAGTTTGTGACCAGTCCGCGCAAGGTTGCGTCGTCGGAAATCTGGACAAGCCCTTTGGCTTTGACGATATCGTTGGCGTCTCCGCCTTTTTCAAACAGTTCGGTCAAGACTTTTTTGGCGATTTTCGTGGAGATCGTACCGTCGGAAATCAGCTTGATCATGCCTGCCAAACCTTCCGGCGTCAATGCCGTATCGGCCAACTCTTTCTGTTGGGCATTCAGGTAAGCTGAAATTTCGCCCATCAGCCAGTTCGCTGTCAATTTAGCATCCGCTCCGGCTGCAACCGTCGCTTCAAAGAAATCGGAAATCGGTTTTGCAAGCGTCAAGACCATCGCATCGTACTCCGACAAGCCCATTTCCGCTACATAACGCACTTTCCGTGCATCCGGCAATTCCGGAATTTCAGCACGTACGCGTTCCAGCCAAGCATCATCAATGACGATGTCGACAAGATCCGGTTCCGGGAAGTAACGGTAATCGTCTGAGCCTTCTTTGATGCGCATAAGCAATGTTTTGCCTGTTGATTCGTCATAGCGGCGCGTTTCCTGCTGGATGATGCCGCCTGACAGCAATACTTCTTCCTGGCGGATTTGCTCGTGCTCGATTCCTTTGCGCACAAAGTTGAATGAGTTCAAGTTTTTCAATTCGGTTTTTGTCCCGAATTGTTCCTGTCCGTATGGACGCAATGAAATATTGGCGTCACAGCGAAGCGAGCCTTCTTCCATCCGCACATCGGAAACGCCTGTGTATTGGATGATCGCTTTGATTTTTTCCAAATACGCGTATGCTTCTTCCGCCGTCCGGATATCCGGTTCCGAAACGATTTCAATCAATGGCGTGCCTTGGCGGTTCAAGTCGACCAATGAATGGCCGTTCCCTGTATGCGTCAGCTTGCCGGCATCTTCTTCCATATGAAGGCGTGTGATGCCGATGCGTTTTTTCTCGCCTTTGACTTCGATTTCAATCCAGCCATGTTCACCGATCGGCTCATCGAATTGGGAAATCTGATACGCTTTCGGGTTGTCCGGATAAAAATAGTTTTTGCGGTCGAATTTCGTGTGGCGGTTGATTTGGCAGTTTAATGCTAGTGCCGCTTTCATTGCCCAGTCCACTGCGGTTTTATTGACTACCGGCAAGACCCCTGGATAGCCCAAGTCAATGACGTTCGTGTTCGTATTCGGTTCTGCACCGAAATGGGCAGGTGCAGGCGAAAACATTTTGGATTCTGTTTTCAGCTCGACGTGTACTTCGAGGCCGATGATCGTTTCAAAATTCATTTGGCTGCTCCCTCCCATACTTGAGGAGTTTTTTTATGGAAATCAGTTGCCTGTTCGAAAACATCCGCAACACGGTAAACTGTTTCTTCGTCAAAATACTTTCCGATAATCTGCAAGCCGAGCGGCAAGCCATTTTCAAATCCACAAGGAATTGAAATAGCTGGAACTCCCGCAAGGTTGACCGGAATCGTCAAAATATCATTCGCGTACATTGTCAATGGATCATCGATTTTTTCACCGATTTTAAAAGCCGGCGTCGGCGTTGTCGGCCCAATGATGACATCGTATTTTTCAAATGCTTTGTCGAAATCCTGTTTGATAAGCGTGCGCACTTTTTGCGCTTTTTTATAATAAGCGTCGTAATACCCTGAGCTCAACGCGTAAGTTCCAAGCATGATGCGGCGTTTCACTTCATCGCCGAATCCTTCAGAACGGGTATTCATATAGAATTCAAGCAAATTGCCCGCTTTTTCTGTACGGTAGCCATAGCGGATGCCGTCAAAACGCGACAAGTTCGATGAAGCTTCCGAAGAAGCGATCAAGTAATACGTAGCAAGTGCATATTTGGAATGCGGCAAAGAAATTTCTTCCCAAGTCGCGCCTTTTTCTTCAAGAACTTTCAATGCATCGCGGACCGCTTGTTTTGCGGCTTCGCCGACGCCTTCCGCAAAATATTCTTTCGGCACGCCAATGCGCAGCCCGTTGATGTCGCCTGTTAATGCAGCGGCAAAGTCCGGCACTTCGACGTTTGCGGAAGTCGAATCTTTTTCATCGTGCCCCGAAATGACATTCAATAATAATGCGTTGTCTTTAACTGTGCGTGTAATCGGACCGATTTGATCCAATGACGAAGCATACGCGATCAAACCGAATCGTGAAACCCGTCCGTATGTCGGCTTCATGCCGACCACGCCGCAGAAAGCAGCCGGCTGGCGAATCGATCCGCCTGTGTCAGACCCTAATGTGAATGGCACTTCTCCTGCAGCAACTGCCGCAGCAGAGCCGCCTGAAGAACCGCCTGGAACAGTCTCCAAATTCCACGGGTTTTTCGTATTTTTGTAATACGAGTTTTCGTTGGAAGAACCCATGGCAAATTCATCCATGTTCAATTTACCGACAATGACCATGCCTGCTGCATTCAATTTCTCGACGACAGTTGCATTGTAGATCGGGTTGAAGCCTTCCAAAATGCGGCTTGACGCTGTCGTTTCAATGCCTTCAGTCACGATATTGTCTTTGACGCCGATCGGCAAGCCGAACAACGGTCCACGCTCGTCCATTGCCACTTCATCCAATTGCGCGGCTTTTTTCAATGCGCCTTCTTGATCAAGCGCCAAAAAAGCATCGACTTCTGAATCCAATTCAGCAATGCGCCCAAAAGCTTTTTCAGCCATTTCAGCAATCGTCGTTTCTTTTGTATGTATCATTTCCTGCAGCTGTGCTGCGGTTTTATCTGCTAAGCTCATGTTTTTCCCTCCTCACAATCAATCTAGAATAGTTGGAACTTTAATTTGACCGGCTTCGTGCTCTTTCACGTTTTTCAAAACCAATTCACGGTCTAAGCCAGCTTCCGCTTTATCTTCACGCAATACGTTAACCATCGACAATACATGCGTTGTCGGCTCCACGTTTTCCGTGTCCAATTCGTTGAGCAATTCCATCGCATTCGTGATCGCTTGCAATTGATCCGCAAAATGTACCGCTTCGTCATCAGTGATGGCCAAGCGCGCCAAATGTGCTACTTCGATCACTTCTTCTTTTGTTATTTTCGCCATTTCTCTACACCTCCGGATTCAGTAAACATACGCTATATCATACCATTTTTAAAAGAAAAGCGAAAGCGCCCGGGCAGCGCTGAAGTCTAGACAACAAGAAAAGCGAAATCAAACATCCAGCTGCGGCGGGTCCTGAAGCCTGCCCTCAAAAATTGGGATAGGGGCAGCCGCTTGGCTGCCCCTATCCCAATGCAAATTAATCATAAATGTGGACAATCGGTTCGGTTTGCCCTGCTTTTCGAATAACAAGCGCTTCCGGCCCATTGGTCGAAGTAACGCTGACTTCCACTTCAATGTTCTCCGGGAAATGCTCCAGCACCAGCCCCGTTAGGTATTGCGTGAAGCCGATCAACTCAGCAGAACCGTAGAATTGTACCGGTATATCCACTTTCAGGCTGCGTAATTGGTCTTCCTGATAAAAGCCCGTTCCAATGACGCTTGTGAAATTCGAGAAATATTCTTCTACGTCCATCTTGAAGTTCCGGAACGAAGTATCGACATCGCGGTATTTGTCTTCTGAACCGGATGTCGGGAAGATGACAAACTCCTCTTTGACCGGCGTCCAGTTTGCGACGTCGTTTTCGCCCCCAGGCGCGACACCAAAGGCAAAATACGTCCCTGGTGCAATAGCGCCGCGGCTGCTTTGTTTGAATAGGCCAACCGTAATCGGAATGTCTTTCATGCCTTCTTTTTCACGCAGGCGCTTGATGATTTCAGCTGCCATGCGCTTGCCTTCTTTGTCCAATTGGGCCTGTGGAATCGATTCTTCATAAGAAACTTCATCGATGGAATTGTAATAGATCGAATTCAACGCCAGCCCGATTGAAACGCCGCCAAGTCGGATGGTTTCTTTATCGGTCTTCACCAGATAATTCTGTTCGACGATATGCGCCAGAATTTCCGGTGATGGACGGTCGCCAGCTTCCTTCGCCTTCGCATCGCGCGAGTCGGCTGCATTCAGCCCAAGGCCATTTTCCTTGCTCTTGCGGCTCAGCCAGGCACTGGCATCTTCACGGGTGATTTTCTGGCCTTCCTGAAAATAATAATCATCAGGCGAAAATTGGCGCTGCGACAAACGCAGCAGGCCGTCTTCCGCTTCTTCAATATCATAGCGGGAATTCAGCCGGTTGATGATCGTTCCGCGCGTGGCACTTTGTTTATATGGCAGCAATGTCCGGTAATACCGGTCATCGAGCTGGATGCTCGGAATGATTGCTGTCTCTGCTTCTTCTTCTGTACTCAGCACTTCCGCTTCGTCTGATGCGGAAGGCACACAGCCTGCCAGCAACAATAGGCTGACCGGTATCCACCAAATGCGTTTCATTTTATAAATCTCCCTCATTTATTCAATTCTTCCAAGAGGCGTTCTTCATCCCAGACATCCACTTTCAGCTCCAGCGCTTTCTCCAGCTTCGAACCGGCTTCTTCGCCTGCAATGACCAAATCGGTTTTTTTGCTGACACTGCCGGATACTTTGCCGCCAAGCGCTTCGATGCGTTCTTGTGCTTCGCCGCGCGTCAATTGCTCGAGTTTGCCAGTCAGAACGATTTTCTTGCCGGCGAAAGCATTCGCCCCCGCTTCAACAATTACGCGAGTCCCGGTATACGTTAAATTGACGTTCGCTTCCGCTAAACGTTCCATTAATTGCTGAACTTCTTCTGCATCAAAATAGGCAACAATCGAATCGGCCATTTTTTCACCGATTTCATGGATTTCAACCAATTCTTCTTTTGTGGCTTCCATCAATTTCTGCATCGAACCGAAATGCTCGGATAAGATGCGTGCTCCCCGTTCACCGACGTGGCGGATGCCAAGGCCAAACAGCAGGCGCTCCATGGAATTGCTGCGGGAAGCATCAATTGCGGCAATCAAATTCGACGCCGATTTTTCGCCCATGCGGTCGAGGTTCATCACTTGTTCTTTCGTCAATTTATAGAGGTCGGAGAAATCAGCGATCAGACCTTCACGATACAATTGCTCAATCACTTTCTCGCCCAGCCCTTCTATGTTCATGGCATTGCGCGACACGAAATGGATAAGGCCTTCGGTAATCTGTGCAGGGCATTGCGGGTTGACGCAGCGCAGTGCCACTTCGCCTTCAATGCGCACCAGGTCGCTGTCGCATGCCGGGCAATGGGTCGGCATTTCAAACGGCTCTTCCGTCCCTGTCCGCTGGTCCACAATCGCGGACACCACTTCCGGGATGATGTCGCCCGCTTTGCGGATGATTACTTTATCGCCGATGCGGATGTCTTTTTCCTTGATCAAATCTTCGTTATGCAGCGAAGCCCGCTGCACTGTGGTCCCTGCTACTGATACAGGGTCCAAAATCGCAGTCGGTGTGACTACGCCCGTACGCCCGACGCTAAGTTCGATATCTCTGACAGTAGTCATCACTTCTTCAGCCGGGAATTTGTAAGCGGTCGCCCATTTCGGGCTTTTCGCAGTAAAGCCTAAATCCTGTTGGTGCAAATAGCGGTTCACTTTAATGACGATGCCGTCGATTTCATATGGCAGCTCGGAACGCTGCTCCTGCCAGTGGGCGATGAACGCCAGCACTTCTTCGACACTTTTGCAGACCCGCCGCTCATTATTCGTCTTAAAGCCGATCTTTTCAACGTATTTCAGTGATTCTTCATGTTCGCTCAAACCGTACGATTCGCCGGCGCTGCCGATGCCGTAAATGAATACGTCCAAATTGCGGCTTGCTGCAATCTTCGGATCCAGCTGCCGCAGCGATCCGGCTGCCGCGTTGCGCGGGTTGGCGAACAATTCTTCCCCGCGCTCGCCGCGTTCCTCATTCAATCCATGAAACGATTTCTTCGGCATGAAGACTTCCCCGCGGACTTCAATCTCTATGGAGTCATTCAGTTTCAATGGGATGGTCCGGACTGTCCGGAGATTAACTGTGATGTCTTCGCCTACACGCCCATCTCCCCGAGTCGCCCCGCGGACAAATTTGCCGTTTTCATAATGGAGCGCCACGGCAAGTCCATCGATTTTCAGCTCGCAGACATATTCGATGTTGTCCCCTGCGCCGCTGCGCACGCGTTTATCAAATTCACGGATGTCTTCTTCATTGAATACGTTCGATAAGCTGAGCATCGGGCTTGAATGGGTCACTTTTTCGAAATTCGAAATCGGTGTGCCCCCGACGCGCTGGGTAGGAGAATCCGGAAAAATCAAATCGGGATACAAGTTTTCAAGTTCGATCAATTCGTTCAGCAATTGGTCATATACCGCATCGGGCACTTCCGGCTTGTCCAGCACATAATAGGCATGGCCGTAAGCACTCAATGTTTCGTTCAGCTCAATCACTCGTTGTTCTGCTTGTATTCGGTCCATTGGATATCCTCCTGCTTATTCTTTTTCGATCGGTGCAAATTTCGCCAATAGCCGCTTGATGCCGACCGGGCTCGGGAAGGCGATGTCGAGTTCGACTTGTTCGCCTTCGCCTTTGACGTTGACCACGGTGCCTGTGCCCCATTTTTTATGCGTTGCACGGTCGCCCGCTTTCCAGCCGAGCTTGTCTCCGCCAGATTGTTTATAGGCAGGGCGTGTGACCGCTGCGCGCTTCGGCGATTGTCTGTAACTCGTAGCCGCTCCCGCACGGTGGTTCGCGAATGTCGGCTCAATCAATTCTTCTGAAATTTCGCTGATGAATCGGGACGGCATATTGTAATTGCTTTTGCCGAACAGCGTACGCGATGTCGCGTGCGTCAAATACAGCCGCTTCTCTGCGCGGGTGATGCCGACATATGCCAAGCGGCGTTCTTCTTCCAGCTCATCGTCGTCGTTGTTCGAACGTGAATGCGGAAAGACGTTTTCTTCCAGCCCGACGATGAAGACGACTGGGAACTCCAGCCCTTTTGCAGCATGCATCGTCATCAGGATGATCGGTCCGTCTGCATCTTCATCGTCATCGAGCGAGTCGATATCAGAAATCAGTGCCAGATCCGTCAAGAACGCAACAAGCGATTTGTCATCACTCTGCTTTTCGAATGCCTGCGTAACCGACAGGAATTCATTCAAGTTTTCCAGTCGGCTTTCGCCTTCGATCGTTTTATCGTTTTGCAGCATTTGGCGGTAGCCTGATTTCTTCAAAACTTCTTCTACGAGTTCGGTGACTGATAAGTATTCCTGCATTTGCGTGAAGCCGTTGACCATCGAATGGAATTCAAGCACGATCTGCGCCGTCTTCGGCGTCAGCCCCATGAAATCAGCTTCCTGCAGCGCGTCCATGATGGTGCGGTCTTGGTCGATCGCGAAACGGGCCATCTTCTCGAACGATGTCGCACCGATTCCCCGTTTCGGTTCATTGATGATGCGCGCGAGCGACAGATCGTCGTCATTATTCGCAATCAGACGCAAATATGCTAAAAGATCCTTGATTTCTTTGCGGTCATAGAACTTCGTTCCGCCGACGATTGTATAGGACATATTCGACTTGACGAACATTTCTTCCAGTATCCGCGACTGTGCGTTGGTGCGGTAAAGGATTACGAAATCGGACGTCTTATAGCCTTCTTCCTGCATGAGCTTCTGGATTTCCTGGACAATGTATTGCGCTTCCTGCCGCTCGTCGCCTGCTTTATGCAAGGTGATCGCCGGTCCATCCGCATTGTCCGTGCGCAGCTCTTTCGGGTAGCGGCTCGTGTTTTTCTGGATGACGTCGTTCGCAGCCTGCAAAATCCGTTTCGTCGAACGGTAATTCTGTTCAAGCATGATGACTTTCGCGTTCGGGTAGTCTTTTTCGAAAGACAGGATATTTGTGATATCCGCTCCGCGCCAACGGTAAATCGACTGGTCGGAGTCGCCCACGACGCAAATATTCTTGAATTTGCTCGCCAGTTTCTGCACCAATTGATACTGGGCGTTGTTCGTATCCTGATACTCATCGACGTGGATATAATGGAATTTATTCTGGTAATATTCCAGCACTTCCGGCACCGTGTTGAATAAAGTCAACGTCGTCATGATCAAATCATCGAAATCGAGCGACTGGTTTTTCTGCAGACGCTTCGCATACGCCGCGTAGACATCCGACACTGTTTTTTCGTATGGATTATGGGCGTTCATGTTCGCTGCAAATTCTTCAGCAGTGATGCATTCGTTTTTCGCCGATGAAATCGCGTTCAGCATGGTCCGCGGTTCGTATTTCTTCGGATCCAGGTTCAGCTGTTTCAAGACATTTTTAATGACCGTCAATTGGTCAGTCGTATCCAAAATCGAGAAGTTCTTCGAAAAGCCGATGCGGTCGATGTCCCGGCGCAAAATCCGCACACACATCGAGTGGAATGTAGACACCCACATGCGCGCGCCCGTGCCGTGGCCAAGGAGCCCGTCAATCCGGTTGCGCATTTCACGCGCCGCTTTATTGGTAAAAGTGATTGCGAGGATATTGGACGGGTAAACTTGCTTTTCCAATACCAGATAAGCGATCCGGTGTGTCAATACACGCGTCTTGCCTGATCCTGCACCTGCCATTATCAATAATGGCCCTTCGGTTGCCTGTACGGCTTCTGCCTGTTCGGGATTCATCCCGTTCAATAAACTATTTGTAATCATTTCCACTGTGCACCACCTCGAACGTCTGTTCTTTTTATTATAGCGACTGCTTGTCCATTTCCGCAACCGCCTGAACGGTCGCAATCGCGTTTTCTATATTTTCATAAATGATATTTCCGACCACAACCGTATGCGCCGCACCGGCCATCTCAACCGCTTTTTCAGCGCTATCAATGCCGCCGCCGTAGAATAGCCGCGTCTTTGACAGCACTTCTTTCACGTCAGCCACCAAATTCGGATCGCCGTAAATGCCGCTGTATTCAAGATAAAAAATCGGCAGCCGGAAAAAATGTTCCGCCATCCTCGCATAAGCAATAACATCTTCTGTCGAGAGCTCTGTGTCAGCCTTCGTCAGATGTGCCGCTTTGCACGCAGGATTTAAAATGCAATAGCCTTCGGGAATTAATTCATCCCAATCCATGATTTCTCCATATTCCCTTATCGCTTCATGATGCAGCCCTTTGACCCAACGCGGGTCTTCGCTGTTCAATACGGTCGGGATGAAATAATAATCGAATCCAGGCGCCACCGAATCGACTGTCGAAACTTCGAGCACAACCGGAATATCATACCGGTGGACGCGCACCATTAAATCCATGACATTGTCGAGTGTGACATTATCGCTTCCACCAATCAAGATGGCATCAGTCCCAGATTCACAAATTCGTTCCAACTGTCCATCGGAAATCGGCTTAGCCGGATCCAGTTTGAATACATGCCGCCATGTATGGAAGTCCACATTCATCCACCTAACTATAAATCGTATTTCATCTCTCCATTATAACAAAAAAAAGGGGGCTATCCCATAAGTCTGATATTCGACTTATGGGATAGCCCCCTTTTCAAAATGCTGCACATAGCAAAACGGCGCATGAGGCGATCAGTCTGCTGGCAGCTGGAATGGTTTTTCGTCCGGATAAAGGCGCCCGAGCATCTCGTCGTACCCGTCGTTGCCATAATTCAGGCAGCGCCGCACACGTGAAATCGTCGCCGTACTTGCCCCGGTTTCGTTCTTTATTTTTTCATACGTTTTTTTCAGGCGCAGCATGCGGGCGACTTCCAAACGCTGGGACAGCGATTGGATTTCACTGATGGTGCATAGATCATCAAAAAAACGATACGCTTCTTCTTTATCTTTTAACGCAAGAACTGCTTCTATTAATTGGTCTGTCTGATTTCCACGGATCTTATCAACCTGCATGCGGCATAACCGTCCTTTCATTTCTGCCCTTTTTTCAAGGGGTGTAGCGGACCGATTGTTCTATTCCGGGTTCAGTGGGCACGATATGGATCCACGTTTTCCCCGGAACAAGTTCGACCGTCTCGTTGTTTGCGGCCGGAATGAGCATGCCGCCTTGTGAAATCCACTCTATTTCACGGACACCGCCGCTTTGGAAAAGCAATGCTTTTCCTCCGCTTTCAAGGTCGATCGACTGCCGCCCTTTGGCGTCAATCGTCTCGTGGTCCGCCTCGAACACCAGGACATTTGCAACTTCGGTCTGCTGCAGCGTCTCTTTATCGACCGTTGGAATTCCTCCCGAAGACCGCTTGTAGCGCTGAGCTGTTTCATCGTACGTAAAGGCGCTTGTAAAATTAGGATCCTGCCCATACCTTACTTCAAGCGTGAATGCCTGTTCCGATATTTTACCATTTCCAGTACCTTGAATGAAAGCATAAGGCGCTTCAGTGCTGTAATCGGGTGAAGCGTTTACCATTTCCATGCCGAGTTTAATATTGTCATACGTAATATAGGAATTATGCGGCGCAATCCGGTCAGTCGAACGCTGGAAAAGCGAACCGTCGTAATCGATGCCGTTGATATGGTCAACCCTACCCGACTGCAGCATTGTGTATGCTTCCGGGCTATAGCCATGGGCAACGAAAAAGGCGTCATATGCTGCCGCGAGATTAACAAAATAATCACGAGCGCTGCGGATTGGGCCCACTTCTTGCGGGAATGTACTTTGGTATAAGGCCGCAAAACGCGTGATATTATATTCCGCGATGAATTCAAAGATGATATCCGCCTCGTTCAAACCGGTTTGCGGCCGCGCATCCGGATGGTTATTGATAACCGCCAGCACCGGACGGCTCATGTAAGGACCGCCCTCCGTTATTCCTGTGAACGGCGCAAAGGCCTGCGAGTCCGGCTCTTCGCCAGGTTCCGCAGGCTCCTCTTGTCCATTTTCAGGCTTTTCTTCCTCTTGCATCATCCAATAAACGCCGCCTGCCCCAATTGCCAGCAACAAAACAATGATTGCGATTGTCCACTTTTTCATAGCTATTGCCTCATGAATGCTGGAAACAGGATTTTTTTATTCATAACATCATAAATGCCTCTTTGGGTAATTCGCACATACGGCAGATGTGTCGCTTGCAGGAACAGCAGCGTGTAAACCGCGTCACCGTGCTTATAGCCGCGCTCTCTTAACGCCTGTTTCAATTCCTGCTCTTTTGGTATCAATTCTTCCATCGGCAAATCAGAAAGAGTTCCGCCAATCGGCAACGGCAATGAACTGACTGTCTCACCGTCTTCTACAAGGACGATTCCGCCTTTCATGCGCTTCACTTCTTCAAAAGCAGCTTTCATATCTTCCCGGTTTTTGCCGATCAAAATAATGTCGCCGGTATTCGAATACGAAGAAGCGAATCCGCTGACGCCTGAAGCGAAGCCTTTGATCAGCGTATTGACCCGCCATTTGCCATGTTTGTCCAATAGCATAAGAAAGCTTTCTTCATGCTTTTTCGACAATTGGCCATCATGTGTATCGACGCTCACTGAATACGGTTTGGTGATCACGTCGTTGACCATTTCAATCCCGAACGGCATCGAAAACTGGAAGTCGTCTTCAGTCAGGTCGAAATCCAAATTCAAATCAGGCAGCACCGACCAATCGACTTCCGGCAGCGAATACACTTTCACGCCATCCTTCTTCAGCCAGACGCCTTTTGAAATGACGCCCGATGGCACGGGATTGCTCGGCGTATCGAGAATATTGATGTTGGCGTATCTGCCGGTCGCGATCAAGCCGTGCAGGCTCGTGACATTGTAATAACGAGCTACATTATATGAAGCCATCATGTACGCATCGATTTCCGGCACGCCGGCTTCTAAAGCGATTTTAATGCACAGGTCCATGACGCCATCCAAATGGAAAGCCGGCGTCGAACCATCCGTTGTCATCATCAATTTGTCAAAAACGTTCAAGTCGCGTTCCACGATTTCCTTCAACAAGGAAGGCAGATCCGGGCGAATCGAAGAATGGCGCAACGTCACGCCGTAGCCATGCAGCAAACGCGCTTCGACTTCATCAGCTGTCATCGATTCGTGGTCGCCGTCAGCTCCGAGCAATTTCATCTTCGCAAGCGTCTTTTCCGAAGCTCCCGGGAAATGCCCTTCTATCTTCTTCAGTCCGATTTTCGCTTTCTGGATCCAATACAGCATCTGATCGTCGCCAGCCATCAATTTAGGCCAACCCGTCAATTCGCCGCCAAGCAGCACATCCGGCCGGTCGAGCCATTCTCCAACAGATTTGGACGTGAATAATTTATCTTCATCAAGCAATTCCGTCTGGGAATCAAAGCGCGTCCACCAATAAAACGTGAAAGGCAATTCCGCAATTTTATCCAACAATGAAAACGCTTTCTCGTTTTCCAATGACAAAAATAATGTCAGGTTGTCTGATAAGAACGACGTCGTTCCACCTTGTGCCGCGTAATCGGCAAATGTCTGTGGATTGTAAAGCTGGAATGGATGGACATGGGGTTCGATATAACCCGGTACGAGCCACTTTCCTTCCATGTTTTGGACTTCTGTGGATTTTCCGATTAAAGGCATATCTTTGCCCGCGTAGACGATGCGGTCGCCTTTTATCCAGATGTTCCCTGTTACCCATTTCTTGAAAATACCATGCAAATACGTAGCATTTGTCAGCACAAGATCCGGCGAGGCCTCTTTTGTAATTATTTTAAGTTGTTCCCTGATTTCTCTGTTTCTCCATAACGGATTCACCATAGCCGGCACCTTCTTTCAATCTATTTCTATACATAATATCGTAGCATAATAATGTATGAAAATACAGGCGAGACTGCATAAAATTAGAACATTCAGATTTGAATCTGACACAAAAAATCCATTTTGTTCTATTTGTTTGAGGCATGAGTTTCTATATACCGCTTCGGTCGCTCAGGGCTTGCCTCTCACTAAAATATCGGCAGTTATACCTGCATAACGAATACTTAAGAAGAAGACAAAAATAAAACCTGCACAGAATGGAATCTGTGCAGGTTTCTAGTTGTTAACACTTATTAGTTGGAAATTGGCTTGTTGAACGGGTCAAGGACGTTGTCTTTTTCCTCTTCTTCGAACGTCAGGACCTTCGATACCGGCTCATACGATTCGCCGTAGAAATGCGTATCTTTGTATGTGTGGATTTCGCCATACATTTTCTTCATCGCTTCAAAGATTTCTTCTTCTGATTCATTGTTTGGAGCCCAGTAAAGGATCTCCATTGAATTCGCTTCGCCTGTCGCAAGCGAACGGCGGCAATAGCCGATTGAAGAAGCATGCTCGAACCCTTCGCGTGCATAGAAGCGAAGGCGCTTTTCACTGTCGGTATCTTCGTAGTCGACAGGTTCGACTTCAAGGATGATCGGCTTGTTCTTGTCTTTCAGGAATTGCAAAGCTTTTTTGCCAAGCCCGCTGCCGCGCGACTCTTTTGACACGAACAAATAATCGACAAACGAGAATGTAGGAAACTCTGCGAACATCAAGACGTGGTGAGGGCCCTCGTCTTTAAAATAGACGCTGCCTTTTTCTTTCAATAGCGTGTCCATGTGCTCTTTTGATTTCATTTCTTCTACTGGAAAATACTGATTTAATTTTTCGTACCAATTCATAAATGTTGCTCCTTTCGAAATTTGATGCCCTGCTGATTTTGTAAACGGAGTCGGGTATGACTAAGTCAATCTGAAGTGTGGTTTAGAGGTAAAAGTGGGCTGTTGAAAATCCTCAGCTAAAGTTCATTGCTCCAAGGGCGGAGTAATGAAAAAAAATGACACATCTTCCTAAGAATTTGTGTCATGTAGTATTATACCATATGGAGTTTTACATTGCACGCCAGCCAATATCCGAGCGGAAGAAAAAGCCTTTCCACTCAAGCTTGCCGAGCTCTGCGTAAACCTTGCTCTGCGCTTGCTGGAGGTCTTCACCAGCTGCAGAAACGAAGATGATGCGTCCGCCGTTGCCCGCAAAACCGCTGCCGGCTTTTTTCGTGCCGGCATGCGTCACTTCGACACCTTCCAATTTCGCCAAATCAGGCAGCAAAGCACCTTTTTGGACCGAGTCCGGATAGCCTTCGGCAGCGACGACAACGCCCAATACCGACCGGTCATCCCATTGAAGCTCAAATGGCCGGTTGTCCAGGAACGCGTCCATGAACAAGCCGAAATCCGATGCCATGCGCGGCAAGACGACTTGCGTTTCCGGGTCGCCGAACCGCGCATTGAATTCGATGACTTTCGGCCCTTCCGGCGTTAAAATGATGCCGGCATAGAGAATGCCATTGAACGGTGCCCCTTCGTCAGCCATTGCCTGGACCGCGGGCTCGACAATTTTTGTGTAGGTTTCTTCCACTGCAGAAGCAGGGATTTGCGGCACTGGCGAATACGCGCCCATGCCGCCGGTGTTCGGGCCGCGGTCGCCGTCAAACGCCCGCTTATGGTCCTGGGAAATCGGCATCGGGTAAATCTTGCCGCCGAAGACGAACGACATGAACGAAAATTCTTCGCCATCAAGGAATTCCTCGATGACGACGCGCGATCCCGACTCGCCGAATTTCTGGCCTTCGAGCATATCGCTGACCGCCGCAATCGCTTCTTGTTCCGACATCGCAACAACGACGCCTTTGCCTGCCGCCAAACCATCCGCTTTGATGACAATCGGCGCACCGTGGCGGCGGATAAACTCAATCGCCGCTCCGGTTTCCGTGAACGTCTCATATGCAGCGGTTGGGATATTCGCTTTTTTCATCAGTTCTTTAGCAAAAGCTTTGCTGCCTTCAATCCGCGCTGCATTTTTTGCAGGGCCGAAAATGCGCAGCTTGCGCTTTTCAAACCAGTCCACAATGCCTTCTGCCAGCGGCTGTTCAGGTCCGACGAATGTAAAATCGATTTCCTGCTCGACGGCAAAATCGCTCAATGCCGCAAAATCCATTTCGTCGATGTCCACTAATTCCACGTCGCCTTGCATGCCGTCATTGCCGGGAGCCGCATAAACGCGGCTGACCGAGGCGGATCTTGAAAACTGGCGGGCAATCGCATGTTCGCGGCCGCCTTTGCCTATAACCAAAACTTTCATCATCTGACACCTCGCTTAATGTTTGAAATGGCGTACGCCTGTGAAGACCATCGCTATGCCGTATTCATCAGCCATGTCGATCGATTCCTGGTCCTTTTTCGAACCGCCTGGCTGGATGATCGCTTTGATGCCTGCTTTTGCTGCCGCTTCGACTGTGTCCGCCATCGGGAAAAATGCATCCGACGCCATCACTGCGCCGTTAGCTTTTTCGCCAGCTTGCTCCAGCGCAATTTTCGCTGCCCCGACGCGGTTCATCTGTCCAGCGCCAATGCCTAAGGTCATATTTGAATCGCATACCACAATGGCATTCGATTTTACGTGCTTTACTACGCTCCATCCCAGTTTCAGCGCTTCCAGTTCAGCCTCGCTCGGCTGGCGTTTCGTCGCTACATGGATATCGGCGTCTTCATAGCCGTAAGCGTCCGGCTGCTGCACAAGCAAACCGCCTTCTACAGCTGTAACGTTCCATTTGTCATGTTTCACATGGCCGAATGGAATTGTCAGCAGACGGATATTTTTCTTCTGCGACAAGATTTCAAGCGCTTCGTCCGAAAACGATGGCGCGATGACGATTTCAAGGAAAATCGAGCTCAAAGTCTGCGCTGTTTCAGCGTCGACTTCGCGGTTCAACGCAACAATGCCGCCGAAAATCGATGTCGAATCGGCTTCATACGCTTTCGCGAATGCTTCACTAATCGTTGAACCCGTGCCGACGCCGCAAGGATTCATATGCTTGACTGCTGCTGCAGCTGGCATGCTGAATTCCTTGATGATCTGCAGCGAAGCATTGGCGTCTTGGATATTATTATAAGAAAGTTCTTTACCGTGCAATTGCGTAGCGTTGGCGATCGAGAAATCCGAACCCATAGCATTGCGGTAAAATGCCGCTTTCTGATGCGGATTTTCACCGTAGCGAAGCGGCTGCGCCAATTCATATGTAAGCGTCAGCGATTCCGGATATTCTTCTCCGATCAAGTCCGTCAAATAATTCGAAATGTAGGAATCATATGCCGCTGTATGGCGGAATACTTTAGCTGCCAGGCGGCGGCGTGTTTCTGGCGTTGTCGCCTGCTGGCCGTTCAATTCTTCAAGCACTGCCGCATAGTCGGACGCATCCACGATCACGGTTACATAAGCGTGGTTTTTCGCTGCCGAACGCAGCATTGTCGGTCCGCCGATGTCGATGTTTTCAATTGCATCATCCACCGACACATCCGGTTTCGAAATGGTTTCGCGGAACGGATACAGGTTAACGCACACAATATCAATCGGCGAAATACCATTTTCTTCCATTTGAACTTGATGGCTCTTGTCATCCGGTTTAGCCAGCAAGCCGCCGTGGATCAGCGGGTGAAGCGTTTTGACGCGCCCTTCGAGGATTTCAGGGAATTTCGTAATTTCGTCCACTGCCGTGATCGCTACGCCATTGTCTTCCAAAAAGCGCTTCGTGCCACCTGTCGACAAGATTTCATAGCCCATTGCCGATAACTGCTGTGCAAACTCCAATATTCCAGATTTATCCGATACACTCAATAACGCCCTTTTCTTCACTGTCAGTCCTCCTAAAAATAAAACCGGTGAAATCACCGGCTGAATAATTGCTGTAAAGTTGCAGGATATAAACGGTGTTCAATTGCGTGGATCTGATCTTCCACTTCCGCCCGGCCGCGCCCCGCTACAGGAAACGTTTCCTGTGCGATGATCGAACCGGTGTCCATGCCGGCGTCGACAAAATGCACCGTCACGCCAGCCAGTTCTGCACCGGCTGCAAGCGTCTGCCCGATTGCGTCTTTGCCTGGGAAAGCCGGCAATGCCGAAGGGTGAATGTTGACGATGCGGTTTTCAAACGCGGAAAGCAGCATTGGGCCGATCAGCCGCATAAAGCCGGCCAGCACGATCCATTCCACTCCGAGGTTCAACAACTTGCCTTTCAGCATTTCTTCGTACATGGCTTTCGAGCCGTATTCTGCTGGATTAAAAGCGAACGGCTCAATGCCCATTTTCTGCGCCCGTTCAACGACATAAGCTTGTGGCTTGTCGCTCACCACGAGCACCAATTCGGCATGCAGTTCGCCGTTTTGTATTGCGTCTGCAATCGCCTGGAAATTCGAGCCGTTTCCAGATGCGAAAACAGCGATTTTCGGTTTATTCGCCATCGAGGGTGCCGTCCTGTTCCCCCGTAAATTGAACGCCGGTTTGTGCGGATACGGTGCCGATGCGATACGCCTGTTCGCCGCTCGCGAGCGCCGCTGCCATCACTTGCTCGGCTTGGTCCGGCGCAACCGCCAGTACAAAGCCGATGCCCATATTGAAAACGGAATACAAATCGCGGTCAGCCAAGCTGCCTTTTTCCTGCAGCATGTCGAAAATGCGCAGCACCGGCCATGAGCCCAGCTCGATTTCAACACCCAAGCCCTCAGGCATCATGCGCGGCAAGTTTTCGATAAAGCCGCCGCCTGTGACATGGGCCATTCCCCGTACTTCTGCCGCGGCCATGATTGCTGCCACCGGTTTCGCATAGATTTTCGTCGGGTTCAGCAATTCATTGCCGATCGGCCCTAAATCTTCGAAGCCTTCGATAATTTGGTCCAATTGGAAATGGTTTTCTTCAAAGACGATGTGGCGCACCAATGAATAGCCGTTCGAATGGATGCCGCTTGAAGCGAGCCCAATCAGTACGTCGCCCGCCTGGATTTTCTCGCCGGTGACGATATTCGCTTTTTCAGCAGCACCAACCGCAAAACCGGCGATGTCGTATTCATTTTCATCATACAAGCCAGGCATCTCAGCCGTTTCGCCGCCGATCAATGCGGCGCCGGATTGCACGCAGCCATCCGCAACGCCTTTGACGATTTGTTCGATTTTTTCAGGAACCGCTTTTCCGACTGCAATATAGTCCAGGAAAAACAACGGTTCAGCTCCTTGCGCGACGATATCGTTGACGCACATCGCTACGCAGTCGATGCCGATCGTGTCGTGCTTGTCAGCCATGAAAGCGAGCTTCAGTTTCGTGCCGACTCCGTCTGTACCGGAGACCAGAACCGGTTCTTTCAGCTTCAATTCAGATAAATCGAACATGCCGCCGAAACCGCCGAATGTCCCCATCAAGCCTTTGCGCGCTGTGCGCTCAACATGGGATTTCATACGGTTGACCGCTTCATAGCCCGCTTCGATATTGACGCCTGCTTTTTCATATGCTTTTGACACACCGGTTCCCCCTTATTTCACTTTTTCTTTTTCATGCGGCAAAACCGTATCCGGATAGATATTCGTCGGGTATTCCCCTGTGAAACACGCCAAGCAATGGCCGCATTTCGAACCTGGGTCCGTCCGCCCGATATTCTGCACCATGCCGTCGACCGACAGAAACGTCAGTGAATCTGCGCCGATGATCTGGCGCATTTCTTCCACTGTGTTATTCGCCGCGATCAATTCGCCAGCAGTGGAGATATCAATGCCATAGAAACACGGGTTTTTGATCGGCGGTGAAGAAATGACCACATGCACTTCCGTCGCGCCCGCTTCTTTCAATAAATTCACGATGCGGCGTGAAGTCGTGCCGCGGACAATCGAGTCATCCACCATGATGACCCGTTTGCCTTTGACGACTTGGCGCACCGGAGAAAGTTTCATTTTAACGCCTTGCTCGCGCAAGTCCTGTGAAGGCTGGATGAAGGTCCGGCCGACATAGCGGTTCTTGATCAAGCCCAATTCATACGGAATGCCGCTTTGCTCTGAATAGCCGATGGCTGCGGAAATACTGGAATCGGGAACGCCTGTTACGACATCCGCATCGATCTGTACTTCTTTCGCCAGCTGTTTGCCTAGGCGTTTGCGGGCGGAATGGACATTGATGCCGTCGATATCGGAATCCGGACGAGAGAAATAGACATATTCCATCGTACAGATTGAACGTTCTTCCGGATATGCAAAACGCTCAGCGCGCAAGCCGTCGTCATTGACGATCAAGAATTCGCCCGGTTCAACCGATTGAACGTGTTCCGCTCCGACGATATCGAATGCACACGTTTCAGATGCAACAACCCAGGCGTCGCCCAGTTTGCCGATCGACAGCGGGCGCAGGCCATTCGGGTCGAGCGCGATATACATCGCTTCTTCCGTCAAGATGACGCAGGCAAATGCCCCTTTTAATAACGACAATGCATTTTTCGCTTTTTCTTCGAACGACTCGAACCCGCTGCGCTTGATTAAATGCGCCAATACTTCGGTGTCGGACGTTGTCTGAAAAATACTGCCTTGGCGCTCCAGGTGGCTTTTCAAATGGTTCGCATTGACCAAATTGCCGTTATGCGAAATCGCCAAGCTGCCAGTTGTTGAATTGAAAAGCAACGGCTGTACATTTTCAATGCCACTGCCGCCGGCTGTCGCGTAGCGCACATGGCCGATTGCCGCATTGCCGGCGATTTTCTCGATCTTTTCAGGCGAGAAGACTTCGCTGACCATGCCTTCACCTTTTAACGCTTTCAGCGAACTCCCATCAGTCGAGACGATCCCCGCACCTTCCTGGCCTCTATGCTGCAACGCATGAAGCCCGTAATAAGTGAGTTGTGTCGCGTTGGGATGGCCCCAAATTCCAAAGACTCCGCATTCTTCGTTTAAGCTTCTGATTTCAGCAAGCATGGGATTGCTCCTTTCCAAGCTGAGCGGAGCGTTTCGACTGAATCATTGATCCATGCCGTACCGTCTTCGCCCTTGATCACCAGGTTCGTGTCTCCTGTGACTGTTCCGATTTTCTTGGCGCCAGTGACGGTTTCTTCGAACGATTGTGCGTTTTCCGGTGAAACGGTAAGGATGAAACGGGATTGGGATTCGCTGAACAACGCGGTTGTCGGCGATCCAGTCAATGCGACTTCCAGGCCTAGCCCTTTGCCGAATGCTTTTTCTGCAAGCGCTACGGCGACGCCGCCTTCAGCAACATCATGCGCAGAAGCCACAAGCCCTTGGCGGATAGCAGCAAGAATCTGCTGCTGGCGTTCTGCTTCAATTGTCAAATCAATCGCTGGCGCTTTGCCGAAAATGCGTCCTTCGACCATTTTCTGCAGCTCGCTGCCGCCGAATTCCGTGAAGCTTTCGCCGACCAGGTATACCAAGTCGCCGGCTTTTTTGGCGTCTTGCGTCGTCACATGCTTCAGGTCTTCCACTAAACCGACCAAGCCGATTGTCGGCGTCGGGTAAATCGCTGTGCCGTTTGTTTCATTATATAAAGAGACGTTGCCGCCGATTACAGGTGCATCTAAGATTGTGCATGCTTCAGACATGCCGTCTGCCGCCTTTTCCAGCTGCCAGAAGATTTCCGGCTTTTCAGGATTCCCGAAATTCAGGCAATCCGTGATTGCCAGCGGTTTCGCGCCTGACACGACAACATTGCGCGCTGCTTCCGCCACGGCGATTTTGCCGCCCGTTTCAGGATCCAGGTAGATATAGCGCGAATTGCAGTCCGTCGTCATTGCCAAGCCTTTGTTCGTGCCGCGCACGCGGATAACTGCCGCGTCCGAACCCGGGCTTACTACGGTGCTCGTGCGCACTTGGTGATCGTATTGGTCGTAGACCCATTCTTTCGACGCGATCGTCGGCTGCTGCAATAAATTCACTAACGCTTCGCTGTAGTTGTCCACTTTCGGTTCAACGTTTTCCAGCTGCTGGTATTCGGTGAAATAAGCAGGCACGCTCGACGGCTTGTGGTAGACAGGAGCGTCTTCAGCAAGCGCATCAACCGGCACTTCCGCAACAACTTCCCCTTTATGCACTAAACGCAAAGTGGAATCATCTGTTACTGTACCGACTGTCACCGCGTCCAAACCGTATTTCTCGAAAAGCTCGACAATTTCCGGTTCACGGCCTTTTTTCACGACGATCAACATGCGCTCCTGGGATTCCGACAACATCATTTCGTACGCTGTCATGCCTTTTTCGCGCTGTGGTACATGGTCAAGATCCATCTCGATGCCAGATCCTGCTTTGGAAGCCATTTCTGCTGAAGATGATGTCAGTCCAGCCGCTCCCATGTCCTGGATGCCGACAAGTGCATCGGATTTCACCAATTCGAGGCATGCTTCAAGCAAGAGCTTCTCCATGAACGGATCCCCTACTTGCACAGCCGGGCGTTTTTCTTCAGATGCATCCGTCAATTCCTCGGAAGCGAACGTCGCTCCGTGAATGCCGTCGCGCCCTGTTTTGGCACCGACGTACATGACCGGATTGCCGACGCCGGAAGCGACGCCTTTTTGGATGTCTTTGTGATCGATCAAGCCGACGCACATTGCGTTGACCAATGGATTGCCTTCGTAGCAATCGTCGAACTGGACTTCGCCGCCGACGGTCGGGATGCCGATGCAATTGCCGTAGCCAGCGATGCCAGCTACCACTTCTTCAAACAGATACTTCACGCGCGGCGTCTTCAATTCGCCAAAACGCAGCGAGTTGAGCATCGCAATCGGGCGTGCGCCCATCGAGAAAACATCGCGGATAATGCCGCCGACGCCAGTTGCCGCGCCTTGGTAAGGCTCGATGGCTGACGGGTGGTTATGCGATTCCATTTTGAAGACCACTGCCTGGCCATCGCCGATGTCGACGATGCCAGCGCCCTCGCCCGGCCCTTGCAGCACGCGCGGCGCTTTTGTCGGGAACTTCGCCAAGACAGGCTTTGAATTTTTATACGAACAATGCTCTGACCACATAACAGAAAACAAGCCGGTTTCCGTGTAATTCGGCGTTCTGCCGAGAATCGTTTCCACCATTTCGAATTCTGCATCGGACAAGCCCATCTGCTGATAAATTTTCTGTTCTTTGATTTGTTCAGTATTTGGTTCAAGCATGAGTGACATGTGATTCCCTCCACTGTTTTACGATTGATCTAAATAATCCCAAACCGTCGCTGCCGCCGATCAAATCGGAAACTGCCCGCTCCGGATGCGGCATCATGCCCAGCACGTTGCCTTGCTCGTTGATGATTCCCGCAATATTGTTGCGGCTTCCATTAAAATCATCTTCGTACGTGAAGACGATTTGATCATTCGCTTTCAATTTTTCATACGTCTCATCGTCGCAGTAATAATTTCCTTCGCCATGGGCGATCGGAATTCTGATTTCCTGGCCCTGTGTATATTGGTTCGTGAACATTGTATTGGCGTTCTCCACTTTCAACCCGACCGTGTGGCACATGAACTTCAAGTTTTTATTGCGCAGAAGCACGCCAGGCAAAAGCCCCGCTTCCGTCAGAATCTGAAAACCGTTGCAAATGCCAAGAACCGGTTTCCCCGCCTCAGCCGCTTTTTTCACTTCGCCCATAATCGCCGAAGTTTGTGCAATCGCGCCGCAGCGCAAGTAATCGCCGTAAGAAAATCCGCCCGGCAATAAAATCCCGTCGTATTTGCTCAAATCGGTCGAATCATGCCAAACGTATTCTGCTTCTTCACCAAGTTCATCCTTGACCGCGTGGTACATATCCAAATCACAATTGGACCCAGGAAATACGATTACTGCGAATTTCATTGTGAGACAGCCTCCTCGATTTCGAAACGGTAATCCTCGATTACCGTATTCGTCAATAACCTATGGCACATTTCGTTGACCAATGCGTCGACATCTTTTTCACCATCTGCAATCATCAGCTCCAAGTACTTGCCGATCCGAACATCTTCCACTTGGCCGTAGCCCATTTTATGAAGCGATCCCATTACTGCCGAGCCTTGTGGATCCAAAACACTTTCACGCAAAGTGACGTAGATTTTTACTTTTTTCATGAATGTTGTCCTCCCAGTTTGGATAAAATGAGTTCATACGCATCTGTCAAATTGCCGAGGTCCCGGCGAAATACATCTTTATCAAGTTTCTGTTTCGTTTCCATGTCCCATAAGCGGCACGTATCCGGAGAAATTTCATCCGCAAGCAAAATCGCGCCATCGCCGTCGCGGCCGAATTCGATCTTGAAATCGATCAGCTGCACGCCGACTTCTTTGAAAAACTGGATCAGCACATCATTGACCTTCAATGCTTTTTCCCGAAGCTCCAGCACTTCCTGCGGCGTAGCGAGCCCGAGGAGCTGAATATGGTCTTCGGTAATCAGCGGATCGCCTAGTGCGTCATCTTTATAATAGAATTCAACGACCGGCTGCTTGAGGACGGTGCCTTCTTCAAGCCCGAGGCGTTTTGCCATGCTGCCAGCCACTACGTTCCGTGCCACCACTTCAATTGGAATGATTGACACTTGGCGTACCAGCTGTTCGTGGTCAGACAATTGCTTGACGAAGTGGGAAGCGATTCCCGCCGTCTGCAATTTTTCAAAAAGCAGTGATGTGATTTTATTGTTCAACGTGCCTTTGCCGGCGATTTCCGCTTTCTTTTCGCCGTTGAATGCAGTCGCTGAGTCTTTGTATTCCACCCATAAAATGCCTTGTTCATCTGTTGCGTACAAGCGTTTTGCTTTGCCTTCGTACAATAGCTGACCTTTTTCCATGTTCAAAGCCCCCGTTTAGTTTAATCCAAGTCGGTTGAAAATCATGTCCACTTGCTGCAAGTGATGGTTGTAATCGAAGCAGTCGTCCAGTTCTTCTTTGGATAGCTGAGAAGTGATGGCTTCGTTCGCTTCCACGACCTTGCGGAAATGCGTCTGGTTTTCCCACGCTTCCATCGCACACGGCTGGACCGTGTCGTAAGCCGCTTCGCGCGCCATGCCTTTGTCGATCAGCGCCAGCAGCACACGCTGCGAATAAATCAAACCGAGTGTCGAATCCATATTGCGTTTCATATTGTCCGGGAACACCGTCAAATTCTTCACGATGTTCGAAAAGCGGTTCAGCATGTAATTCAAGGCAATTGTTGCGTCCGGCAAAATCACGCGCTCTGCAGATGAATGCGAAATGTCGCGTTCGTGCCATAGCGAGACGTTTTCGTAAGCTGTAATCATATAGCCGCGGATCAAGCGGGCAAGGCCCGTCATATTTTCAGAACCGATCGGATTGCGTTTATGCGGCATTGCTGAAGAACCTTTTTGCCCTTTGGCGAAAAACTCTTCCACTTCGCGCGTTTCCGATTTTTGCAAGCCGCGGATTTCAGTCGCAAATTTCTCGATTGAAGACCCGATTAATGCCAGCGTGCCCATGTACTGTGCATGGCGGTCACGCTGCAGTGTCTGCGTTGAAATCGGCGAAGCCGCTAAGCCAAGCTGTTTGCAGACATACGCTTCAACAAAAGGATCGATATTGGCATAAGTGCCGACAGCGCCGGACATTTTGCCAGTTTCGATTGATGCCGCAGCTGCTTCAAAACGTTCCAGGTTGCGTTTCATTTCTTCGTGCCATAACGCCAGTTTCAAGCCGAATGTCGTCGGCTCTGCGTGCACACCATGCGTCCGGCCCATCATGACCGTCATTTTATGCTCTTTTGCTTTATTCGCCAGGATTTCAATGAAGTTTTCCAAGTCTTTGCGGATGATCACATTCGCTTGTTTGATCAAATAAGATAGCGCCGTATCCACGACGTCCGTCGAAGTCAATCCATAATGCACCCATTTACGCTCTTCGCCAAGCGTTTCTGAAACCGCACGGGTGAATGCCACTACATCGTGGCGTGTCTCTTCTTCGATTTCCAAGATCCGGTCTACTGAAAACGAGGCGTTCTGACGGATTTTTGCTACATCCTCTTTCGGGATATCGCCGATTTCTGCCCAAGCTTCACAAGCCAAAATTTCTACTTCCAGCCAAGCATTATAGCGGTTTTCTTCTGTCCAAATCGCGCCCATTTCAGGCCGTGTATAACGTGCTATCATAATCCATTTCCTCCAATTATTCCGGCCATATGCCGGATTCGTCTATTTCCTTCAATGTTGCTTCCAAGTTATCGGTCAAGATGGTCACATGCCCCATCTTCCGTTTGTGCTTCGCTTCGTCTTTGCCGTATAGATGGATCGACCAATTCGGGTAGCGCGCTATTTTCGTTGTCAGCGGCGCGACATGCTCCCCGAGCACGTTGACCATCACCGTGTCCGACCATAGCTTCGGCTCTCTTAGCGGCCAGCCGCAGATTGCCCGGATGTGTTGATGGAACTGCGAGATATTGGTTCCTTCTATAGAATAATGTCCGGAGTTATGCGGGCGCGGCGCCAATTCATTGACCAGAATCTCACCATTTTCAAGCACGAACATCTCGACAGCCAAAGTTCCGACCATGTTAAGGTGCCCCGCAATTTTCTCTGCTGCTTCCCGCGCCTTGCTGATGGTAGCTTCCGCCGCCCTTGCCGGCACAATCGTTTCATGCAGGATGTGGTGCTTGTGGATATTCTCGCCAATCGGCAAAATCGCGGTCGCCCCGTGCACGTTGCGCTGGATAATCACCGAAATCTCTTTCGTGAAATCGATGAATGCTTCCGCTACACACGCACCGTTTGCAAACAACGGCTCCGCAAGCGGCAGCTCCTCAGCAGATGCAATCGTCTGTTGGCCTTTGCCATCGTAACCGCCTGTCGCAGTTTTTACAACAAACGGATAATCCAAGTCTCCGCTTTTCTCGACCAGCTCCGCATAATTTTCAGCGGCAATGTAATCCGCAATGGGAACACCAGCGGCTTGGATCGCCTGCTTTTCAAAAATCCGGTTCTGCGTGATACGAATCAATTCAGCACCTTGTGGAATATAAGCCAGCTCCATCAATTTTTCCAATGCGCCCGCATCGATGTTTTCAAATTCGTAGGTTATAACGTCACTTGCTTCCGCTAATTCCTCTAATGCTTGAAAATCGTTGAAAGGGGCGATGATTTCGATGTCCGCAACTTGCCCGGTTGGTGAATTCATGCCCGGGTCTAGCACTGCGATTTTAAAACCGGCTTCTTTGGCGGCCAAAGCCATCATGCGGCCTAATTGCCCGCCGCCGATAATGCCGATTGTCTGTCCTGGCAAGATTGTTTTCGTCATAGGAGATCACCTGTGCTTTTCAGGACTTCATCATGCGTCCGGTCTCTGCGGTCTTGAAGCGCTTTGGCAGCATCCGGATCCACCGTGCCTAAAATCTGCGCCGCCAACAATCCGGCATTTATCGCTCCCGCTTTGCCGATTGCCACAGTGGCAACCGGAACGCCGCCTGGCATTTGGACGATTGACAGCAGTGAATCCAATCCATTCAAAGCTTTTGACTGGACCGGCACCCCAATTACCGGCAATGTCGTTTTTGCAGCGACCATTCCCGGCAGATGGGCGGCTCCGCCTGCCCCTGCAATAATCACATGCAATCCGCGAGCTCTTGCTTCTTCCGCATAAGAAAACATCAAATCCGGTGTCCGATGAGCTGAAATCACCTTTTTCTCGTAACTGATACGCAATTCATCCAATACATCGCATGCATGTTTCATTGTTTCCCAATCGCTTGAACTTCCCATAATGACGCCGATTCGCGGATTCATATAAATACCTCTCCTTTAAACAGATAAAAGCCCTCAAATAAACTGCTCACATGACGTGAAAAGCAGTTTACTTAAGGGCTTGTTGATTATGAACGAATTTAAAAATGATGGCATAAAAACGCACATCCTTCGCCAAGTCTCCGTAAGTTGCTTTCCCGCATAGTCCAGACATTCCGGTGTCCTGGTAGAAACGCAGAGGCCAATTCCTCTGCATATATGGGGTATCCTCAATAATCATAACAAGATAACTGAAACGAGTCAATCCTAAAGTCGAACGATTACTTGGTGTAAATTTAAATTGTTCGGTTTTCTCTATTGTATTTTGCTATTCTGTTATCCATGATCCTTTAAACTTAACAATTTGCCTAATCGGAACTGGTTTGCCATTGATTTCCTCGAAAAGGGGCTCTTCTTTGCGCCCAACTGCAGCGTATCCTTGTTCTTTCATTCGTTCGAGGCAATCCGTGATCGTTTCGCCCTCGCGAAGCTCGAACCATACAGTCTTTTTTGTCATTTAAACAGCTTCCCTTTCCGTACTGATTTGACCCAAAAACCGCCGTGGATATTTTTCGGTTCATAGGACATCATGAACGCTTTGGGATCGATTTCCTTGATGGTGTCGTAAAGTTTCGTTTCCATTTTCCGAGGCGTAAGGATTTGCATCGTCTGGCGGCCGCCATCTCTGCCCGTAGCCTCCCAGTTGGTAACGCCGTATCCTTTTTCACGCAGGATATTGGATAGGAAATTGCTTTCTTGCATAGTCGTGACATTGACCATAATATAGCCCAACGCCATTTTCTCTTCGATCTTTGAACCCACTATTACGCCCGAGCCGTAGCCAAGCGCATAAGCAACAAGGTTTTGGATTTGGTCCAGGTTATCAAGCACTAATCCCAATCCGACGATGTAAATGACAGTCTCAAACATGCTGATGAATGCTGCAAAATACCGATGGCCTTTTAAAGTAAGGATTATGCGGATTGTCGAAATTGAAACATATATGACATTTATCATAAAGATGATAAAGATCATCAGCCAAGGGTTGAAATCCAATTGCCCCATCCTTTCTAAATTCTTATTAAAGATTTATGTTTCATACTATTAGAATTTATTCGTGAATGCAAGACTCAAGTTCAGTTTCTTCCTTTTTCAGAAAAGACTTAATGTTTTTGTAATAAAGGAAATCTAAAAAGGACTTGTTGCAGGTACTCGCTTTTTAGAAGCATTTAGTTTTTTAGGATGAAATGGCAATAATATAGAAGGTTTTTATTTTGTTGTGCTTCCTATTGAATGGAGCATGGCGAGCCGAAATTTCTTCTGGACGCACAAAAAAACCGTTGCCGGTTAAGGCAACGGTTTTTCTTTCATAGACCAGCGACGTCCTACTCTCACAGGGGGAAACCCCCAACTACCATCGGCGCAAAAGAGCTTAACTTCCGTGTTCGGGATGGGAACGGGTGTGGCCTCTTTGCCATCATCACTGGACTATGTTTTTGAGCGCTTGCGCCCTCAAAACTGGATACTCGACATTGAAACGAAACGGGCAATTCCTGCCCACGGTTGTATTGGTTAAGTCCTCGATCGATTAGTATTCGTCAGCTGCACA